>JBOHCO010001719.1:0-4570 GCA_050698895.1 Streptosporangiaceae bacterium | reverse complement strand
TACGGTCCGCCCGGCGCCGCCGACCCCTACGGCCCGCCCGCCGCCGGCGACCCCTACGGTCCGCCCGGCGCCGCCGACCCCTACGGCCCGGCCAGCGCCCAGCCAGGAACGCCCGCCGCCGGCGAAGCCTACGCGTCAGCCGGCGCGCCGCCAGGGACGCCGGACGCGGAGCCCTACGGCCCGCCGGGCGCGGCGTCCTGGGAGAGCGCGGGGAGCGCGGAGGCCGCCCCGCCCTACGACCCGGCGGGCGCCGCACCGTACGGACCGGGCCCGTCACCGTCGGGCAGCCCGGACGCGGCCCCGCCCTACGGCCCGGCGGATGCCGCGCCGCCCGGCGCGCCCGAGGCGGCGCCGTGGGGGAGCAGCGCGGAGGCCGCGCCGCCTTATGGCCCGGCAGGCGGCGGACCGTACGGGACCAGGGAAGCCGGGCCGGACGGGTCACCGCAGACCGCCTGGGAAGGCCAGCCCTACCCCGGCGGCCAGCCCGACCCGAGCGGCCAGCCTTACCCGGGCTGGGAGCCAACGCCGGGCGGGCCGCGAGAGGTGCCGCGGGTGCGGCCCGTCTCCGCGCCGCCCGTGGACGAGATCGCGACCGCGCTGCACATCCTGGTCCCGATCCGCAGCTGGATGCACGACCCGGGCTGGCGCCAGTTCGTCCGGCTGCTGGTCATCCCCTACGGCCTGCTGCCGCTGGTGTTCATCGCGCTGTTCGCCTCGTCCAACGACCTGTCCACGCCGGGCTGGGCCTACAGCCTGTACATCGCGCCGTTGTGGGCGATCGTGTTCTGGCTGCTGATCCGGCCGGGGCCGGTGGGCCGCCGCGAGATCGGCATCGCCGCGGGCTCGATCGTGTTCGCGCTGATCTGGATCCGCGTCGTCACCATCAACATCAACGGGCTGATGGGCAAGGCCGGCAAGCCGCTGTCGTTCCCCGGCGCCATCGGGGTGGGCATCAACGAGGAGATCACCAAGGCGCTGCCCATCTTCCTGGCCGCGATCCTGCTGCTGCGGATGCGCCAGACCAAGCTCGACGTGCGGATGTGGATGTTCCTGGGCACGCTGGTCGGCCTGGCCTTCGGCGTGACCGAGCAGGCGGGCTACACGACGCTCGACATCGAGGGGATCGCCTCGGCCAGGGGCAACAGCCAGGCCATCGTGGAGGTGCTGGCCTTCGCCGAGCGGGTGTTCGTGGACGGCTTCCAGCACGCGATGTGGGCCGGGGTCTCGGCGTTCTTCATCGGCATGGCGATCAACTACCCCCGGCGCCGGATCCAGCTCATCACGTTCGGCATCGCGGTCGCAGCCGTGCTGCACGGCCTGTACGACTGGAGCGCGGGCGCGTTTGCCTCGCTCTGGGTGCCGATCATCATCCAGGCCATCTCGCTGTTCCTGTTCCTGGGCTACACGATGTCGGCGGCGGCGATCGAGCGCCAGGTCCGGCAGACCCCGATGTTCCGGGGCGAGTCGATGATCATGGAGCGGATCAGCGACCAGCAGCTGTCGGAGCAGCGCCGTCCGCGATCGTGATCGCTAACCGGCCCCGGTCGCGGCGTTCCAGGCGGCTGGGGTCGGGCAGCCGCTCGGGGCGCAGGCCGAAGAACATCCCGAACATGACGCCCAGGTCGAGGATGGCGATCAGGCCGCCGATGTACGGGCCGGGGCCACCCAGCCAGGCCAGGTAGCCGCAGAAGGACAGCACGATGATCAGGGCGCCCAGGGCGCGCGGCCGCCCGGACTGGGCCAGCCGCTCGGGCACCTCATAGGGCGCCCGCTCGACGTAGTTGGCGGTGGCCGCCTTCTCCTGGGCGATCCGCAGCCACAGGTCGTACATCTCGGGGGCCTGCTCGCGCAGGGCGATGGCCTGCTCGACGGAGATCTGGATGGTCGGCCCGCGGGGCGCGGGGATGGTGTCGGTGGCGGCTGGCTGCTCGCCCGTGTGCTCGCTGACGCCGGTGATGTCGGTCATGGCGGCCTCCGGGGGAATGCCGTCCGTGCCGGTGCGCTGAGGCGGGAGGACCGGAGCGGGACAGGGCTGCGGGCCGTCCGCCGTGCGCTGGACATCGCGCTGAGGGTCGTTCATGCAGGTAACGCCACGCCGCTCTCATCGTGTGCGTCCACCATCGCGTCGTGATGCGCGCTCATGATCGTGCCCATAGCCGCCCGGAATGGGTCATTGCCGTCATCGTCGCTGGCCGGCGGGGGCGGGAGCACACCGCGCATGGTCTGGTAGACGGTCGTGCCGGTCAGGTCGAACACCGAGGCAATGCCCATCGTGAAGGCAAGGACCCGGCGCGGCGACCTGACCGTCGGCATGCCAGGAGGATCCCCGCCCCCGCCCCGCGCAAACTCGGTGGCACGGGCCGCCTCGGTTCCCCGACGGCCTAGAATGCGGTGTTGCCGAAAGTCTCGGCCCGCCCGTGAGGGCCCACCGCCCGGAACCCCCAGCAAGAACCTTCTTCCATCGAGGCATGCATATGCGCTGGTCTCAGCTGCACATCCCGACGCTCCGCGAGGACCCGGCCGACGCCGACGCGGCCAGCCACCGGCTGCTGCTGCGCGCGGGCTTCATCCGTCAGCTCACGGCCGGCCACTACAGCCTGCTCCCGCTCGGGATCCGGGTCCGGGCCAAGGTCATGGCGATCATCCGCGAGGAGATGAACGCCATCGGCGGCCAGGAGTTCCTGCTGCCGTCCATGCAGCCGGCGTCCATCTGGGAGAAGAGCGGCCGGCTGGCGGTCATGGGCGATGAGATGTTCCGGCTCACGGACCGCAGGGGCACCGCCATGGTGCTGGGCATGACCCACGAGGAGATCTTCACCACGCTGGCCACCGAGCTGTCCTCCTACCGGGAGCTGCCGCAGTTCTGGTACCAGTTCCAGACCAAGTTCCGGGACGAGCCGCGGCCCAAGAGCGGGCTGATCCGGGTCCGGGAGTTCACCATGAAGGACTCCTACAGCTTCGACATCGACGAGGCCGGGCTAGACAAGTCGTTCGAGGCGCACCGCACCGCCTATGAGCGGATCTTCGCCCGGCTCGGCATCCCGGCCCTCCCGGTCGAGGCGTCCAGCGGGAACATGGGCGGCAGCGACTCGGTGGAGTTCATGTGCCCGACCCCGGCCGGCGAGGACCTGGTCGCCCGGTGCCCGGAGTGCGACTACGCGGCCAACCTGGAGAAGGCCACCTCGGCCCTGGCGCCGGTCACCGACGAGCCCGGCCCGGCCGCCCCGGCCCGGCTGGACACCCCCGGCGTCCGGACCATCGAGGACCTGGCCCGCGACTACGGGCTGGCCGCCGACCGGCAGATCAAGACGCTGATCCAGGTCATCGACGGGAAGCTGACGCTGGTGCTGCTGCGCGGCGACCACCCGCTGGCCGACCAGAAGCTCATCGACGCCACCGGCGCGACCGCCATCCGGCCCGCCCAGGCCGACGAGATCGTGGCCGCGCTCGGCGCCGCACCGGGCAGCCTGGGCGCGGTCGGGGTCACCGACCTGCCGGTTATCGCCGACCTGGCCCTTCAGGGCCGGACCAACATGGCCACCGGCGCCAACACCGACGACGTCCACCTCACCGGCGTGGACGTGGCCAGGAACATCACCGTCGGCCAGTGGGCCGACCTGCGCGAGGTCGCCGCGGGCGAGCCGTGCCCGCGCTGCGGGCATGCCCTGGAGCTCATCCAGGCGGTCGAGGTCGGGCACATCTTCAAGCTCGGCCGCAAGTACACCACCGTGCTGGGCGTGTCCGTGCTCGGCCCGGACGGCGCCGCCATCACCCCGATCATGGGCAGCTACGGCATCGGCGTCGAGCGGGCCATGGCCGCCATCGCCGAGGTGCACCACGACGACGCCGGGCTGACCTGGCCGGTCCAGGTGGCGCCCGCGCAGGCCACGGTCATCCTGCTCTCGGTGCGCGACGAGGGGGCCAGGGCAGCGGCGGAGTCGCTGTACCGGGACCTGCTGGCCGCCGGGGTCGACGCCATGCTCGACGACCGGGAGGAACGGCCCGGCGTGAAGTTCAAGGACGCCGAGCTGACCGGCATCCCGGTCCGGCTGACCGTGGGCGCCCGCGACCTGGCCGACGGCCTGGTCGAGGTGACGAGCCGGGCCACGGGCGAGAAGGAGCGGGTGGCCGTCGCCGCCGCCGTCGCCCAGGTGACTGCCCTGCTCCGCGCCTAGCCGCACCCAGCCCCCTTCGCGAGCCCGCCCGTCCGCGAGCCCGCCCGTCCGCGAGCCCGCCCGCATCGCTCATGTCCCTGGCTGGGCCGCCCGGGGCTGGCGCGCCGCGTGGTGCCGATGTGACGCCCCACTGCCGCCCCGAGGCGCGCTTCAGGATCAAGTGATCATCCGGACTTTTCAGTCAATGCGACTGAAAAGTCCGGGTGATCATGAACAGAGGTGCCAGCCCCGAGCCGCGCCTCGCCGCCGACTGTTGCCGGCGGGCGACGGGCCGGTGCGGGTCAGCCGTACTGGAGGACGACGGCCTGGACGGTCTTGCCTGGGTTGTTGACGGCGTGGGTGAAGCCGCCGCCCATCATGATGGCGGTGCCGGGGACCCGGGCCACGGACTCGAC
>JBOHCO010001718.1:0-2388 GCA_050698895.1 Streptosporangiaceae bacterium | reverse complement strand
GGTGCCACTGGGCCATCAGCCCGTACAGGCCGGCGGTGAACAGCCGGGCCGCCAGCCCCGGGTCGGTCTCCTCGGGCCATTCCCCGGCGGCGACGCCGGCCGCGATCAGTTCCTCTAGTTGCTGGTGGGTCCGGGCGTCGGAGGCCCGGACGGCGGCGGCGATGGCCGGCTCGTGGGCGGCCAGCGCCCGGGCCTCCATCAGCACCCGGCAGGTCTGCGGCTCGGCAGTCACGTGCGCCGCGACGCCGGCGGCGACGGCGTGCAGGACCCGCCGCGGCGACCGGCCGTCAGCGTCGGGCAATGCGGCGATCGTCGCGTCAGCCCGCTGCCCGGCGCCGCAGTCCCATTCCTGGTGCAGTGCCAGGAACAGCTCTTCCTTGCTCGCGAAGTACATGTAGGGGGTGCCCTTGGACACCCCGGCCTGCGCGGCGATGTCGGCCATCGTGGCGGCGTGATAGCCCGAGCGGGCGAAGCAGGCCAGCCCGGCGGCGATGATCTGCTCCCGCCGTGCCGCCCGCGCCTGCTCAGCGATCTTCGGCACGCCGCCCGTCCCCGGCCGGGGACCCGCCGCAGCGGCCGCCAGAGCAGGCCGGGCCGGCAGCGGTCAAAGCGTGACGCCGCGCGGCGTGTGCGCGGCGCCGGGACGCCAGCAGCCAGGCGATCCCGGCCGGCGGGCAGCAGATCAGCAGAGCACACAACAGGCACGGGTCCAGGCCGTCCGGCTTGCCCGCCACCGCCCGCCCAGCCTCTTGTGGCGGATCGGGCAGGTCGGCGGTGAGCCCGGCCAGCCCGTGCCAGGTTCGCGCGGCATAAGCGGCCCGCACCCGCTCGCCGTGCTCGTCCGCCGTCAGCCTGCCCTCCGCGAACGCCTCGTTCAGCACCCGGGCGGCAGAGTCACGGTCACCATCAGAGGCCAGCGTGACGGTGTCCCGGGCCCCCGGCCGGGCCAGGTCCGTGTCGAGGTCCTTCAAGCTCACTGGTCTGTCACCTCCCGGTCATACTGACTGACTACCCAGTCATTTTAAGCACGGGAGGCGCTTCCCCGTCAATGACCGCGCACTCAGGCGCTGGCTGGGTGGCCGGGGACGCGATCCACGCCATCACCCGCTTCCACCTCGACCACCTCTACCCGCGGTTCGGGCTGTCACTGTCGCTGCCCGAGCCGGATTGACGGGCTGGTGCCGTAGCGCAGGCGCTGGTCACCTAGCGGGTGAACGGTCGCGTCCGATAGGAGACGCCCCCGACGTGCCCCTTCCCGATCTCGTGGGCAACGAGCGGGTTCTGCTGGACGCCACCCTGGAGGCGACCGACCTAGTCATGGCCTCGCCGCTGTGTCGTCGGCGTCTACGTGCTCGACGGGTCGTCCGTGTGGAGTTGGTCGGCCCATCTGGCCGACCAGCGGACGAGGGGGCGCAGGGCCTGGTAAGCGTCCCGGCCGAGCGGGGTCAGGGCATAGCTGGTGTTGGGGCGTTGCTCGACGATGCGGGCCTCGCCGAGTTCGGTCAGCCGCTGGCGCAGAACGCTGGATGACATATTCTCGCAGCGCTGCTGCAGGGCGCGGAAGCCGAGCGGGCCGTCATTCAGTTCCCAGACGATGCGCAGGCTCCAGCGTCGGCCGAACAGGTCGAGCGCGGCCATGAGCGGGCGCCCGGTGGTGGAGCCTCGTACTGGCTGCCCCGGTTTCGGCACCGCCACCGCTGTCTCCTTCTCGGCCGCGCTGGTGCTTCGGATGCCGACACGATACGTCAACGTAGGCTTCTGAATCCGAAGCATCGGAGGAGGCTGTGCTGGCGCCGCGTTATATCGTCGTCGGCGGCGCATCTGCCTACCGGCCGCGCGGGCCCGGATCGGCCCGAGCGCGTCACCGGAACTGGTCGTTGCCGGCGGGTTGAAGACGCTGGCGGGGACCGCAGCGCAGTGACGTTGGCGAGAGCGGATACGGCTGGTGTGGCAGCCGGCAAGTTAGACCGGGCGAGGCGGTCGTGGACGTCACCATCTCGCCGGCGACCGATCGAGCCGAGACGGCCGCCCATCCGGGCCGGATCTGATCCCGATCGACTCGAACCAGCGAGCCGTTTTCGGCGAGCCTGCTGCCGCCGAAGGCGCGGTTGTATCCATGCGCGAGCATCGTGCAGCCGATGCCGACCCGGTCGCCTCGGCCATGCTGGTGCTTCGGATTCCGATACGGTATGTTGTCGCCTCGTGCTTCTGAATAAGAAGCGAAGGAGGTATCGCGTGCTCACCACTTCGCTGTGTCGCCGGCTGCAGCTGCGGGTACCGGTCGCACAGGCGCCCATCGGGTCGGCCGCATCCCCGCAGTTGGCTGCCGCGGTCAGCGACGCCGGCGCGCTGGGGATGTTGGCGGCGACGTGGCTGAGCCAGCGCGCT
>JBOHCO010001717.1:0-3335 GCA_050698895.1 Streptosporangiaceae bacterium | reverse complement strand
GGTATTGGTCTGGGAATCAGGCATCACTTTGGATCGTAGATCCAGGCCAATCGAGCGGTACGGTAAACCCGGAGATCGAAGGGAGATCGGATGCGACAGCGCGTCATCAGCGACAGCCGGGTCAGCCTCACGGTCAGCGAGCTGTGCCTGGGCACCATGTACTTCGGCTACCGGACCGACGAGCAGGCCTCGTTCGCGATCCTGGACCGGTTCCTGGAGGCGGGCGGCACATTCCTGGACACGGCCAACAACTACGGGCAGTGGCACGGCGACGCGGGGGAGAGCGAGCGGGTCATCGGGCGGTGGCTGCGGTCCCGGCGGGTGGCCGGCCAGGTGGTGGCTGCGGTCCCGGCGGGTGGCCGGCCAGGTGGTGGCGGCGACCAAGGTGGGCGCCCGCACCACGGTGCCCGGCGACCCGGACCCGCGGCACTGGCAGGGCCTGGGGGCGACCGCCATCCGCGAGGACGCGCAGGCCAGCCTGCGCAACCTCGGCGTCGACCGGCTGGACCTGTACTACGCCCACATTGATGACCGGGCGACCCCGCTGGCCGAGACCGTCGGGGCGCTGGGCGAGCTGGCCGACGCCGGCCAGGCCGGCCTGCTGGGCGCGAGCAACATCGCCACCTGGCGGGTCGAGCAGGGCCGGGAGATCGCCCGGCAGGCCGGGCGGCCCGGCTACGCCTGCGTCCAGCAGGAGGGCACCTACCTGCTGGCCCACCCCGACCGCGGCCAGCTCAGCCTGGTCACCGAGGAACTGCTCGACTACGCGGCGGCCACCGGGATCACCGTGCTGGCCTACTCGCCGCTGCTGGCCGGCCGCTACGCCCGGCCCGGCCAGCCGCTCCGGGCGGCCCGGCCAGCCGCTCCGGGCGGCCTACGCGCACCCGGGCAGCCAGGCCCGGCTGGCCGTGCTGCGCGAGGTGGCCGGCGAGCTCGGCGCGACGCCCGGCCAGGTGGTCCTGGCCTGGCTGCTGCACCAGGACCCGCCGGTCCTCCCGATCGCCGGCGCGAGCTCGGTGGCTCAGCTCGACGAGATCATCGGCGCCACCGAGCTGAAGCTGGACGAGGCGACCCGCCAGCGCCTGGACCGGGCGGGCCGGGACGGCGCTGCATCGTGAGCCGCCCCGGCCCGCCGCGGGCCCTGCCGTCCGTCAGCTGGCCGCCTCCTCCGCGGCGTTCTCGACCTGGAGGCAGAAGCCGACGCTGCCCGGGATCTCGGCGTAGTCCGGGGAGCTGTCGACGATGGCCCGGCTCACGGCCACCACGGTGAGGGTGTAGCCGCACGGGGCCATCCCGGTGGTGTCCAGCGTCCACACGCCGCCCGGCGGCGGCGCCGTCGCCGCGTACCCGAGGGTCGGGCTGAGTGCCCCGGGCGGCGCGGCGAACGGCTCGGTGCCCAGCGTGTAGTGGGCCAGGTAGTCCGGGCCGCCGTCGTTGTCGGTGGCGACGAAGCTGCCCGCCAGCGTGGTGCCGACGTCGAACTTCCCGCAGTTGCCGGCCAGCACGTCGATGTCGATCGACGCGACCGGGCCGGTGTTGTACAGCTGCACCTGGTGGATGTCGGTGCCGGCCACGCCCAGGATGTCGATCTTCACGTTCCACAGCGCGTCGCCGGCCGTCTCCCACACGGCCAGCACGTTGTCGACGTTGAGGCTCGGCATGAGATAGCTGAAGTAGTCCCCGCTGGCCACCTGGTGGGTCGCGATCGTGCCGGTCACGTCCCAGGCGGTGAAGCCGTTGTTGACCGTGGTCCAGTTGACGTCGGTGACCTGCTTGACCTGGATCCGGTACTGGTAGCCGGGGAAGGCCGGGCCCTGCACGACGACCGTGCCGGCGAACGGGCAGGGCCGGCCCAGCCCGTCCGGGTCGGCCGGCGCGCTGCCGCCCAGCAGCGCGAACGTGGCCAGCGGCGTGGTCAGCCCGGTGCCCAGGTCGATCTGGCTTACCGGGATGCCGCCCAGCACGCCGATCAGCGGCGTGACCGTGCCGGGCGGGATGACCGGGCCCGGCCCCACCTGGACGTGCGCGTCCAGGATGTTGCCCCACACCGGCTCGGCGTCCGGGTCGCTGGTGGATGGCGGGACGTTCCACGACAGCACGGCCCGGATCCGCAGCTCCTTCGGCTCCTGGCAGGACCGCCGCTGGTGAGTCAGGTCGACCGGCAGGGTCGCGGCGTAGCACAGGCCGCCCTCGGGCAGCGGGCTGATGTCGTGCACCGCCACGCCGGCCGTGCCCAGGTAGGTCCAGCCGCAGCTGTCGTCCCAGCCCGAGGCCCAGAACGCCACGTACTCGGTGCTGCCCGCCTGGCACAGGCCGCCGTTGTAGCCGTCGGGCAGCTTGACCTGGAAGCTGGCCACCAGGTTGCTCACGTTGCCGTCCAGGCCCGCGCACTCCAGCTGCTCGTAGGTCACGTCGCCGCCGGTCCTGATCACCGCGACGGCCGCGTCGGTCCAGCTCAGGCCGGCCGCCTGCCAGGCCGCGACGTGCTGCTCGATGGCCTGGCTGTCCAGCGCGGCCGAGGCCGCCGCCCGGGCCAGCTCGGCGTACCCGAACCGGTGCGCGGGCACCGCGGCCGCCTCCTCGTGGCCCGCCGCGGCCGCCCCGTAGCGCTGGGCCAGCTCGGCCAGGTCCAGCGGCTGCGGCGGCGGCGCGGGCAGCGGGACCTCCCCGGCGTAGGCCAGCGACGGCGGCAGCTTCAGCGGCCTGGCCTCCTTGCCCAGCCGGGCCAGCACGTCCAGGACAAACGGCGGCCGGGGCTGGATCTGGACGTTGCACTGGGCCACGTCGCCCCAGACCGGGATGAAGTCCGGCCCGGTCGGGATCACCGACCACGACAGGATCGCCCTGGCCGCCGGCAGCACCGGCGACCAGCAGGGCCGCTGCTCCCGGTCGACCTGCACGGTCGCCGTGTAGCTGAGCGGGAACACCGCGGCGTCGAAGCAGTCCAGTGCCTCCGGGAGGTCGTGGACCGACACCGTGGCCAGCCCGGCGTCCACCCAGCCGGAGCCGTAGTCGAGGAAGAACCGGATGAACTCCAGCAAGCCGGCCTGGCACAGGCCGCCGCCGTAGCCGGACGTCTGCTTGACGGAGATAGTCGCCTCGAGCAGGTTCAGCGCCGGGTTGTAGCTCACGCAGTCGATCTGCTCGTAGCTGGTGTTCCCTGAAGAGTGCTGACGATCACGTGCTGCTGGATCGGAGCAGGTCACCGGGGGCGCTGATACGCGTGACATTCCTGGCCGCCGCGGTGTATCAAGACGGCATCGGTCGTCTCCGTCCTGGTGAGCTGCGGCCGCCTAACTTCACGAAGGGCTACGCGATGCGCGACGACCCAGTGG
>JBOHCO010001716.1:0-2624 GCA_050698895.1 Streptosporangiaceae bacterium | reverse complement strand
GACCTGTTGCGTGCCTATGCCCGCGATCTCGCCTCCGTCAGCGAGACCGAGGACGAGCAGCAGGAGGCGCTGACCCGCCTGTTCGACCACTACCTGCACACCGCCGCCACCGCCATGGACACGCTGTTCCCCGGCGAGCGGCGCCGGCGGCCCCGCATCCCCCGGCCCGCTACCCCGGCGCCGCCCGTGTCCGACTCCGCGGCCGCGCTGGCCTGGCTGGGCACCGAGCGGGCCACCCTGGTCGCGGTCGCCGTGCACACCGCCTCTCACGGCTGGGCGGGCCACGCCACCCGTCTGGCTGGCACCCTGTTCCGTTATCTCGAAAGCGGCGGCCACTACCCCGAGGCAACCACCATCCACAATCAGGCCCGCCTCGCCGCACGTCATACCGGCGACCGCACCGCCGAGGCGGAGGCGCTCATCAGCCTCGGCGTCCTCGATGTCGCCCGGGGCCGCCAGCCGCAGGCGACCGCGCAACTGGAGCAGGGGCTGGCCCTGTTCCGCGAGGCCGGTGACCGTCCCGGCGAAGTCCGTGCCCTGGGGAACGTAGGCATCCTCAGCTTCCAGCTGGGTCACTACGAACAGGCCACCAGTCATCTCCAGCAGGCCCTGGCCTTGTGCGGGGAAATCGGTGATCGGCCAAGTGAGGCCCGCGTGCTGGTCGGCCTGAGCATGATCGACTTCTGGCAGGGCCGTTACGAGCAGGCCAACCGGCGCCTCCACCGCAGCCTGGCCCTGTTCCGCGAGGCAGCCGACCAGACCGGTGAGGCTCATGCCCTGTGCAGCCTGGGCGAGGTCGTCCTGCGGCAGGGCAATCTAGAGTCGGCGGTCGATCTCGTCCAGCAGGCCCTGGCCATGTTCCGCGAGTGCGGCAGCCGATCCGGTGAAGCCAAGGCCCTCATTGCCCTGGGCGATGCCGACCTGCGGCTGGGTCGGCCTGAGGAAGCCGCCGAGTATCAGCGGCAAGCCCTGGCTGTGTGCCGTGAGATTGGCTACCAGTCCGGTGAAGTCACCGCGCTCAACGCTCTGGGTGACGTGTTCCTTTCCACCGGCCAGTTCGCTGACGCTCGCGCCCATTTCGCCGCCGCGCTCAGCGGGGCCGCCCTGAACGGCGAGAAGCACGAGCAGGCCTGTGCCCACAACGGCCTCGCGCGAGCCTGCCATGCGGCCGGCGATCTCGGCCAGGCCCGCCACCACTGGAATAAGGCCCTTGCCCTCTTCATCACCCTCGGCACCCCCGAGGCCGATCAGGTCCGCGCCCGCCTCGCCGATATCGGTGAGCATGGCCGCGAACTCGCCGGAACCTGAGGGCGGGCCGCGCTCGTCTGCCGAGCGGTCTGACGGCGGCTAGGGCACGCGCTACCCGGCCTCATCCGCGAAAGACCGAGGTGAGGGTGGGCACGCCGCATGCCACGCGCCTGCCCCTCAGCCGCCCCTCTAATGCCCCGCTCCGCAGCAAGAATGGCCGCGGCAGACATGAGTTCCTGCCTGGATCTTGCGGCAGCACGTACAACGAGAGGACAACTCCATGATCCGATCCGCCCTGATCCGGAAAATCATTATCGGCATCGGCGTTGCGCCCAGCCTCGCGGCGGCCATGCTCGCCGCCGGAGGCGCGGCGGCGGCGCACGCTTCTACCCAGTCAGTGGATCACGCTGCCACCGCGGCGGTCGCGGCGGCTCCCATGAGCAACATCGCCGACTGCAAGGCCGCGGACCCCACGCACAGCTACGTGTGCTGGTGGGTCGGCGCGAATCAGACCGGCAAGATGCACCCGGTCAGAGACGCCATTTCAAACTGGGCGACACAAAAGGAGCCCACCTGCCAAACCGGAACATGGAACGACTGCGCCTCAACCCTCTACAACGACAACAGCAGTTACGGAGCCTTCTTTTTCTATAACAGCGGCGACGGCCCGCCTGACTTCTGCATGCCTCCCGGCACTTACCTGAATGATCTCACCAAGTACGACTACCCCGGCACAACTGTTCCCATAAATGACACGATAAGCAGTAACTCCTGGGACACGCATAGCTGCGTTACAACCTGATCTCAAGAAGACCTGTAGATTTCCATGGGATGCCAGCAGCGGCGATACACCCGAACGCGGCTCATTGCGCTGGTGCTGACCGTACTGACCGTACTGACTGTGCTGGCGGGCTGCGCAAGCAACCGGCCAGCACAGCGGGCGGGGCAAAAACCTGGCCGCGCAATGCCCGCGCTGGCGCTTGCCCAGTCTGTGCTCACCAGCAATACGTCCTCGCTCCGCGAGGGGTGGTATCTCAGCAGCGCAGAACAGCAGTTCACGGCGCAATGTATGAAACGCCTCGGGTTCGTCTACCTAATTCCTCACATGGGGCCGATGCCAGGCCTGAATACGATCACCGAGTTTGCGCTCGGCAGAGGCTATCCAGCCACCTACGGCGTGACACCAGAATCTCTTATAGCCGCACCACCCAGCGATCCAGAGGCGGACCGGCCCGGTTATCGGCTCGCACTCGACGGCCCAGCAGGCTCGCTGAGGAAGCTGAATCTTCCGGGAGGAGCCAGCGTTGCCTACGAAACCGGCGGCTGCCAGGGAAGCGCCCGCTCGCAACTCTTTGGAAGCGTCGGAGCGTATATCC
>JBOHCO010001715.1:0-13026 GCA_050698895.1 Streptosporangiaceae bacterium | reverse complement strand
GGACCTCGACGATCACGTAGCGGTAATCGCGGCGCAGCTCGCTCAGCAGCCGGCGGCTGGCCTCGTACTGGAGGTTCAGCAGCCCGCCGGAGCCGTCCAGGCCGGGCGTGATGACCTGGAGCTCGGGCTCCGCGGAAGACTGCTGCGCGACCTCGGCCACCGTGGCGCTGCCGGACAGCACCTCGGCCAGGCCGCGGTCGCTGGCCACCCCGGTGAGCTGCGGCGTTACGGTGCCGTGCGGATCCGCGCACACGATCAGGACCTGGGACCGGGTCCGGGCCAGCGTGGCGGCCAGGTTGGCGGCCAGCACGCTGCAGCCGGGGCCCGCCGAGGTGCCCGCGACGAAGACCACGTGGCTGCCCTCGCCCAGCGACGCGGCCACGTACTGGCCCAGCTCGGTGAACGACTGGCCGGTCCGGGAACGCGGCAGGGCCAGGGCCGGCTGCATGCGCGAGGCGCCGGCCGCCAGGTTGGCCAGGACCGGCAGGTCCAGGAACCGCTCGACGTCACGGGCCGAGTGGATGCGGCGGTCGCGGAAGTCGAGTGCGAACGCCGCCAGCAGGCCCAGCAGCAGCCCGGCCAGCAGCCCGCTGGGCAGCACCAGCAGCGTCCGCGGGCTGCTCGGCGAGCCAGGCGGCGTGGCCGGCGTGACGATCTGGCCGACCAGGGTGCTGCCCGGCAGGTTCAGGTCCTGCAGGAACGGGACCAGCTTGGCGTTGTCCGACTCGGCCGCGGCGAGCTGTCCCTCGGCCTGGGTGAGGGACAGCTGCTCCCGGACGTGGGCGGTGGTCGGCGGCCCCTTCCGCGACGCGGCCAGCCTGGCCTTGAGCACGGTTACCCGGCTGGTGAGCGTGGTGATCCGCCGGTTCTCCGCGGACACCTCGCTCGAGATGCCGTTGGCCACCGTGGCCCGCCGCTGGCTCAGGTAGGCCTTGCCGACCGCGTTGGCGCACGCTGACGCGTCGTGCGCCGCGGACATGCCGCACTTCACCTGGAGGAACGTGGTGTTGGGCGGAACCGCGACGGTGATGTCCTTGCTCAGAGTCTGGGCCGAGACGCCGTCGTGCAGGGTCCGGGCCGCGATCGAAGAGACCTGGGTGGACGTGGCCACCTGCGCCTCGTTGTCCATGTTGACGTTGCCGCCGGTGCGGCCCGAGACGGAGTTGGCGTTGTTGGGCAGCGCCGTGACCTCGATCAGCACCGAGGCCGAGTAGGTCCTGGGCGCGACCTTGGCGTAGGCGGCGCCGACTCCGGCGCCGACCACCGCCAGGAGCACCACGATCCACCAGCGGCGGCGCAGCACGCCCAGGTAATCAGCCAGCTCCATGGAGTCCGGTCGGGCTGAGGCGGCCATCCGGGTGCAGCTCCTAACCTGCCACGCTGGGCCCCAGCGCGAGGGGCCACCGCGGTCACCAGCTTGTCATCCTGAGTTAACCAGTAGCACAGCATAGGTTCTATTTCCGTAACAAGACACCAGATCAGGGTCCTTAGCCCAGTTCCAGGGGCAGACATTACCTTCCGCCCCGGCGGCTCGTGGGCCGCCCGGGTCGGCTTGAGCGTCCAGAGTCCCGAAGCGGGAAATCGGACCCTTGGGTAGGTAAACCAGTAGACGAGGGTCAACGTCTCACTAATGCGCGCAGGGGCGGTTTGTGCCCTGTGGGTTCTGCTGCGGGGCGGGTCGCAAGATCGACAAAGCACTTGGAAGCTATCAAGAATTTGGGGGGCGGTCACGCTGAGAGGACTGGTAGCTGCCGTGAGCCGTACAGGCGTGCGGCAGGCGCTGATGACCACCGGGGACGCGGTCGGCGGGCCAGCCGAGCGCTCGTCACCGGCAGCCGACGTTGGCTAGCTACGGCGCCGCGACTATTTCCGGCCGGGGCACCGGCACCCCGGACATAGCCGAGCTGGTGCGCCGGGCCGCTGAGGGCGACCGCTGGGCGTGGGAGCGCCTAGTAGATCAGTACGCGCGCCTCATCTGGTCCATCACCAGGGACTTCAAGCTGACGGAGAGCGATGCCGCCGACGTCTTCCAGGTGACCTGGTTGCGCCTGCTTGAGCACATCAATCGGCTGGACTATCCCGATCGGGTCGGCTCATGGCTGGCCGCTACGGCGCGCAATGAGTGCCTGCGCAGCGTGGCGGCGCGTCGGCGGGTCGTCTTGGTCCATGACGACGGAGATCTCAGCGCCGATGTCTCGCACGGGCCGGAGGTCGATGAGCGCCTGTTGGCTGACGAGCGCGCCGCGGCCGTCCGCGCGGCCATGACTCACCTGCCCTGGCAGTGGCAGCAGCTGATGCGCCTGCTGATGGCCGATCCGCCGGCGTCCTACGCCGAGATATCGGACCGCCTGGGGCTGCCGGTCGGGAGCATCGGCCCGACCCGCGGACGATGCCTGGAACGCCTCCGTGTGCTGCTGCAAGCCTCCTGAGCTGCTGTCCGTCTCCCCCGGCCGGAGCCAGTCATCCCAGCGCCGGGTCTGGGGCCGGCACGGTTACCCACTGGCCGCCGGTCTCCTCCACCTCGGGGAACGCCCGGCGGACCTCCGACAGGAGATCGTCCACGAACAGCAGGACCTGCACGGGTTGCCGCCTGGTGAGCTCGGCCGGACTGACGATGGGGATGTCGGTGCCGGGGATGCGCAGGCCCTGCTTGACCGGCGAGGCGTCGGCCACCGCCGGCAGCAGGGACCGGTCGGTCCGCGCGATCCGCAGCAGGGAGATCGCGCGGGAGGCGGCTCCGTAGCCAAGGACCGCGCTCCCGGTCGATCGCTGGGCGGCCAGCCAGTCGTGCAGCCAGTCGGCCGTTGCCTGCACGCTGGCCTGCAGTTCGTCCAGCGCGGCCGGGTCGACGGCGCCCGCCTGCTGGTCGCGGGCGAGCAGCGAGGTCACCGTGGCGTCGGGGCTGTCCTGGCCATCGCCGTCGCGCCGGGCCGCCAGCAGCACGGTGCCGCCGTAGAGTTCGAACTCCCACGCCGTGCGAGGGCTGAACGAGCAGGCGGCCAGCATCTGGGTCAGGGAAATGGTCGAGTAGTACGCATAGTGCCCGTGCCGCAGCGCGTTCCACTGCCGGCAGGTCACGATGGTGCTCAGCGAGTGGTACTGCAGCAGCAGCACGCCGCCCGGCGCGACTCTGGCCGCGCGCTCGGCCAGCGCGGCCGCCTGGTCGGGCCCGTGCATCAGGCCGAAGCAGTCCACCACCACCTCGGCCGGCTCGTCCTGCGCGGCCGCGGTGAGCCCGCGATCCGACAGAAGCCCCAGCCATGAGCCGCCATGCGGACTGCCGTACTCGGCCACCCGGCGGCCGGCCCGCAGCAGTCCGGCCGCCGCGATCCGACCGACGGCGTCAGCCGCCTGCGCGACGAGCGCGGCCGGCTCGGTTCCCCGCGGCTCCTCCGGCGCAGTCGGATCCTCGACCAACTGGGCCAGCCCGCACGCGGCGCACAGCCACATGCGCAGCGGGTACACCGGATCAGGGCCCGGGTCGTCCTGGCGCGGAAAGTAATCACAGGCCGACTGATCGCCCAGGTCAAGCACCACAGATCCCGCTCCCCCCCGGCATGCCCGACACGCGTAGCCGCTCATTCGCGGCCTCCTTCCGGCCCGATCCCCACCGTCATCGGCCGCGGGCCTTGCCCCCCCGCGACGCGGGACCCGGTCACCGGGTCTCGCCAGTACGCAGGCTAACGGGCCAGACCGCCCGGCGCGTCGATAACTTCACGATCAATTACTCATCGGTCAGTTGCACTAATAAACGCCACGATAATCGGCAGTTCTGAGGGGGCTATGACGTCTTCGCACGCGTGTTGCTTGTGCGGCGCCGAACTTACCCGCACGTTCGTCGATCTCGGGATGTCCCCGCTCTGCGAGAGCTACGTTCCGGCCGACAGGACCGACGCCGCGGAGGTCTTCTACCCGCTGCATGTCCGGCTCTGCGGCGAATGCCTGCTGGTCCAGATCCCGGCGTATGTCTCCGGAGAGCACATCTTCTCCGACTACGCCTATTTCTCCTCCTACTCCGACTCGTGGGTGGCCCACGCTGAGCGGTACGCGGACGCGATGATCGACCGCCTCGGGCTCACCTCCGGCAGTCTGGTCACCGAGGTGGCCAGCAACGACGGCTACCTGCTCCAGCACTTCGCGGCCCGGCAGGTCCCGGTCCTGGGCGTGGAGCCAGCCGCCAACGTGGCCGAGGCCGCCCGGGCCCGCGGGATCCGGACCGAGGTGCAGTTCCTCGGCGAGGAGACCGGCCTCCAGATCGCCCAGCGCTACGGCCGGGCCGACCTGGTGGCGGGTAACAACGTGTTCGCCCACGTCCCGGACATCCGCGGCTTCGCGGCCGGCCTGCGCGCGCTGGTGAAGGACACCGGGCTGGTGACGCTGGAGTTCCCGCACCTGCTCCGGCTGATCGAGCGCCGACAGTACGACACGATCTATCATGAGCACTTCTCCTACCTGTCTCTGCTGACCTCCTCCCGCGCGCTGGAGACGGCCGGGCTGCGCGTAATCGACGTCGACGAGCTGGACACCCACGGTGGCTCGCTGCGGGTCTACGCCCGCCCGGCGGACAGCGCCGGCGAGCCGGCCGCGTCGGTGAAGGCGGTGCTCGCCGAGGAGCAGGCGGCCGGGCTGCACACCGTGGCCGGGCACGAGGGCTTCGCGCGTGCGGTGCTGCGGATCAAGAGCGAGCTGCTGGATTTCCTGCTTCAGGCGGCGCGGGAGGGCCGGACGGTCGCCGGCTACGGCGCGCCCGGCAAGGGCAACACGCTCCTGAATCACTGCGGCATACGGTCCGATCTGCTCGCCTACACCGTGGACCGGAGCCCGGTGAAGCAGGGAATGTTCTTGCCCGGCACTCATATCCCGATCTACGCGCCAGAGCGGCTGGAGCAGACTCGGCCCGATTACGTCCTGGTGCTGCCCTGGAATCTGCGCGAGGAGATCAGCCAGCAGCTGGAGTACGTCCGTTCCTGGGGCGGACGGCTGGTCTTCCCGATCCCGCAGCTCGAAGTCGTGTGACAAGGGGGTTAAGGAAATGAAAGTCGTACTGTTCTGTGGTGGCCTCGGGATGCGGATGCGCGACGGCGTCACCAATGCTCCGAAGCCGATGGCGATGGTCGGAGAGCGGCCACTGCTCTGGCATGTGATGCGATATTACGCGCATTACGGGCACACCGAATTCGTCCTGTGCCTTGGCTACGGCGCCTCGTACGTCAAGGATTTCTTCCTGCGCTATGACGAGACTAGGTCTAACGATTTTGTGCTGGAGAACGGTGCGCGGGAGGTCAAGCTATTCAGCACGGATATCTCTGACTGGAAGATAACTTTCGTTGATACCGGCCTGAACTCGGCCATCGGCGAGCGGCTGCGCCGGGTGCGCCGGTTCATCGAGGATGAGTCCATGTTCCTGGCCAACTACGCCGATGTGCTCACCAACGCCGCGCTGCCTGACATGATCACCCGGTTCGAGGCCAGCGACGCCGTGGCCGGCCTGCTGGCAGTCCCGCCGCAGTCCTCGCATCACGTGGTGGAGATCGCTGACGACGGGCTCATCACGCAGGTCACGCCGATGCGGGACCTGCGCCAGTGGGAGAACGGCGGCTACTTCATCCTCCGCCCCGAAATCTTCGACTACCTGAACGAGGGCGAGGACCTGGTCGAGAACGCGATCGTCCGGCTGGTCCAGCGCCAGCGGGTGCTGGCTTACCCCTACAAGGGCTACTGGTCGCCCGCGGACACGGTGAAGGAGCGCGCACAGCTTGAGGAGATGTACCACCGCGGCGACTGCCCCTGGATGATCTGGGACCCGGACCGCTCCGGCGTGCCCGCGGCCGCCGCCGCGGTGCCCGCGACGGCTTCGTGAGCCTGGCGTGCAGACACTCCAGCTGACGGCGCCGGCGGGGCGCCCGCTGTCGGTCCTCGCGATCGGCGCGCACCCGGACGACATCGAGATCGGCGCCGGGGGCACGCTGCTCGGCCTGGCTGCCAGCCAGCCCGGCCTGCAGGCCCGCTACGTGGTCCTGACCGGCACCCCGGAGCGGCAGCTCGAGGCCCGCGCGGCCGCGGCCGCCTTCCTCCCGGCCGACGGCCTCACCGTCGAGCTGCTCAACCTGCCGGAGGGGCGGCTGCCCGCGGCCTGGGGCGAGGTCAAGGAGGCGCTCGAGGCGGTGGCGCGGTCAGGCCGGCCGGACCTTATCCTGGCCCCTGCGCCCGGTGACGCGCACCAGGACCACCGGGCCATCGCCGAGATCGTGCCGACAGTGTTCCGCGACCAGCTCTGCCTGCACTACGAGATCCCGAAGTGGGACGGCGACCTGGGCCGCCCGGCCATGTACTTCCCCCTGTCCGAGCAGACCGCGCGGCGCAAGGTGGAGCTGCTGCACAAGTGCTTCCCCTCGCAGCAGCGCCGGGACTGGTGGGACGACGAGGTCTTCCTCGGCCTGGCCCGGCTGCGCGGCATGGAGTGCCGCGCGCCCTACGCCGAGGCGTTCACCTGCACAAAATCCGTGATCCAGCTATCCCTGGCTCCGGCCGCCGCGCCGGGCCAGCCATAAAAGAGGGAGGGATGCCATGTCTATCTTCGTGGACCCCGGCGTGACCGATGATGACCTGCGGCAGACCCTGTTCGACGGCAACCTGGTCATCCTGACCCGCCTCCAGGCGGTCACGGACTTCGTCGATTACACCCGCGAGCAGCTCGTCGAGCTGTTCAAGCCGCACGATCCGGAATTCGCCCACAAGCACTTCGACAAGCTGGAGATGGCGAAGATCCTCGGCGCGTGGAAACCCAGCTTCATCCACTCCGACATGTCCAGGAAGCTGGTCTGCGAGATTATCCGCGAGGCCGGCCTGCCGCCCGAGCACACCCACTTCGACCTGCCCAAGCCGCGCACGTCGTTCCCGGTCGGACACCTCACCACCGGCGTGGCGTTCGCCTTCCCCTGGCACCGCGATGTCTGGTACAGCGCCCCGCGCCAGCAGGTCAACTGGTGGCTGCCGGTCTTCGAGGCGCGCGCGAACAACTCGATGAGCTTTGACCTGCCGTGCTTCACCCGCGCCGTGCCGAACACCTCGGGCGGGTTCGACTACTACCAGAACAACGCCGGCCGGCTGACGACCGCGGCCCAGGTGGACAAGGAGAAGCAGGCCCGGCCGGGCGCGGTGGATCACGTCCCGGTGGACGAGCAGGTGATCCTGCCCGCGCCTGGCGAGGTTCTGCTGTTCTCCGGGGCCCAGCTGCACACCTCGATTCCCAACACCTCGGGACGAGCCCGCTACAGCGTGGACTTCCGCACGGTCGACGCCAGGGACCTGGCAGCGGAGCGGGGCGCCGCGCTGGTCGATGTGCACTGCACGGGAACCTCGATCCGGGATTTCCGCAACATCGCCGACGGGAGCGCCTTTCCCGAGGAAACCGTCAGGGAACTCTTTGGCGAGCCGCCGTCCGATGCGATCCTGGTGTTCAGCCGCGAGGATGCGGAGCGCTCGGCCAAGTCCGTATGAACGGCAGGCGTGGTGGTATCACGGCCCGATGGTCAGGGTCTTATGGAGGGATGGCATTCTCGTCGGCGAGGTTGGGGGGCTAGCGATGAGGGTCCTGGTGCACTGGTGACCACCACCCGGACCCCGGCTGAGTTCGTAACGTGGCAGTAGCGAAGCGGCTACCCGGCCCGCCCCCCGTCGCGGGGGCGGCGCCCGGGGCGCAGCGGTCTGGGCTGACCTGGCGACTGGCGCGCAAGGCCGCCCAGCGGCTGAGCTGGGGCGTGGCCGACCAGGGGATGTCCAGCATCTCCAACTTCGCCGTCAACATCTACATCGCCCGCACCCTGGGGGCGACGCAGTACGGCGCCTTCGCCCTGGCCTACGTGACGTACTCGTTCGCCCTCAACGCCTCCCGCGGCCTGGCCACCGACCCGCTGCTGGTCCGCTACAGCGGCACCGATGTCCCGACCTGGCGCCGGGCGGTTTCTGACTGCACCGGGACGGCCAGCGTGGTGGGCTTCGCGACCGGGTGCTGCGTGCTGCTGGCCGCCCTGGTCATGAGCGGGGCGACCCGGATGGCCTTCCTCGCGCTGGGGCTCACGCTGCCGTTCCTGCTGCTCCAGGACAGCTGGCGGTTCGCGTTCTTCGCGCTCGGGCGAGGCAGCCAGGCCTTCCTCAACGACACCGTATGGGTGGTGGCCCTGATACCGGGCCTGCTCATGCTGCGGATGTACGGTCACGCCAGCGTGTTCTGGTTCGTCTTCGTGTGGGGCCTGGCGGCCGGCGCGGGCGCCGCCGTGGGCCCGTTGCAGGCCAGGGTCATGCCCCGGCTGACGCACGTCGCGGCGTGGGTGTCCCGGCACCGCGACCTCGGCCCCCGCTACCTGATGGAGGGGACCGCCAACAGCGCCTCGTCCCAGCTGCGCAACTACGCCCTGGGCCTGACCGCGAGCCTGGCCGCCGTCGGCTACGTGCAGGCGGCCAGCACGCTGATGGGCCCGTTCATGGTGGTGTTCTTCGGGATGGGCCTGGTCACGCTGCCGGAGGCGACTCGGGTGTGGCGACGCTCGCCGCGGCACCTGCCGCTGTTCTGCGGCGTGGTCAGCCTGGGGCTGGCCATCGCCGCCCTGCTCTGGGGCGTCGTCCTGCTGGTGACCCTGCCGATGGGCCTCGGGCACTTCATGCTGGGCAGCCTGTGGCGGCCCACGTATCCGCTGGTGCTGCCGTTCACGATCTCGGTCATCGGCGGATGCGTCATCTCCGGCGCCGGGATCGGCCTGCACGCGCTGGGCGCGGCCAAGCGCAGCCTGCGCGCGATGGTCTGGTCGTCGGCGATCAACATCGCCGGGGCAGTGACCGGCGCCGTGCTCGACGGTGCCCTCGGGACCGTCATCGGCCTGGCCATCGGTACCTGGATCGGGGTCATCGGGTACTGGTGGCAGCTTCGCGTCGCGCTGCGTGAGGCCGAAGGCGCGCCCGCCGATCATCGTTTCTGGCCGGCCCGGCCGGCCGGCCGGCACAGCGCGACGGCCGAGGCACGGCCGTCCCGCAGCCGGCCGTCTCCGCTGTGTCCAGAGAAGGGCGAGACCTTATGACCGTCGGCCCGCATGGTCCGCGCCGTGGCCACCACAGCGTGCGACCGGCCCGCTCCCGCTACCTGCGCACGGCCGGCCTGCTCCTGGCCATCTGCCCGGCCCTGATCCTGCCGCTCGGCTGCGGATCCTCGGCCGAGCATCCGGTCGTGCCCGCGGCGGCCATGCCCGACGTCCCTAGCGTCAGCGCGATCTGCGGCCGCAGCGTCCTCAACTCCCCGTTCAGCTATCACGGCGCCGCCGGCGGCTATCGCAGCGGGAAGGCCGGGCTCCCGACCTTCGGCAAGCGCGGCTCAGACTTCCCCAACGACACCCGCGGCGTGGTCCAGGCCGCGGGAGCCCGGAGCTATGCCTCCTACCAGCTCAAGCCGAACACCGTGTACTACCTGCTGCCCGGCGTGCACAAGGGCGGCTTCCAGGCCGACACGAACGACGCCTTCGTCGGCGGCTTCTATCGCGGCCGGGGCACGGTCCTGACCGGCGACTACTCGTCCGGCGGCCAGGCCATCGACTCGAACACCACCAACGGGAACCAGCCGGGCGTGACAATCGAGTACCTGACCATCGAGGAGTTCACCCCCGATACCAACGCCGCCGCTATCAACCAGGAGGCCAACACCCGCTGGCTTATCCAGTTCAACACCATCGAGCTCAACGTGCCCGGCGCGGGCGTGATCGCCGGCGCGGGCAGCACCATCCGGCGCAACTGCCTGTCCAGGAACGGCCAGTACGGCCTGCAGTCGACCGACGTCAACGGCTTCGGCCGGGACGCTCTGACCACCGGCCCCTACAACGTCACCATCGAGGGCAATGAGATCAGCCGCAACGACACCTGTGACTACTCGGGCCTCCTGAGCAACAAGGCGATCGGCTGGTCGAATCGCGACCCGGTTCCCCCGCAGTTCCACAATCCGCACTGCGGCAAGGTCACCCCTGACGGAGATGAGGGCGGCTTTAAGCTCTGGATGACCGACGGCGTGACGGTCAAGAACAACTACATCCACAACAACTGGGGGCCGGGCGCCTGGGCCGATACGGACAACGCGAACACCACCTTCAGCCACAACGTGATCGAGAACAACGAGGGCCAGGCCATCATCGAGGAGGTCTCCTACAACTTCTCGATAACGGGCAACTACATATCCGGGAACGGCTGGCCGGACGGCCTGGGCAACGCCGGGTTCCCGACCCCCGCCATCTACATCAGCGAGAGCGGTAGCGACACCACCTTCGGCAGCGTGCCCAAGTGCCCGGAGAAGTCCTGCTCCGACCAGCGCGCCTATCCCCGCAGGTCGGTGATCAGCGGGAACACCCTGGTCAATAACGGCGGCAGCATTTTCTTGTGGCAGAACTCCAACCGTTACTGCTCGGACGGATACGACGACGGCTGCACGCTGGTAGATGGCGGCCGGCACGGTCCGTTCACCATCAAGGCCTGTGCGGCCAACCTGCCCATGGCCAAGATCAGTACCGTTACCTTCACCGGGACCAAGACCGGCCCCCCGGCCAGGGACTGGTGGGACGGCTGCCTGTGGCGGACCGAGAACGTCGCCGTCACGCACAACACCATCGACTTCAAGCCGGCGGCCATCACGCACTGCACCGAGAATGCCTGGCCGGACTGCGGGGCCGGGGGCATCTTCAGCGAGTACAGCATCACCGTGCCGTTCAAAACGCCGGGTCCCTGGGTCATCCCGACCCAGCTGACGTTCTTCCAGAACGACACCTGGTCCGACAACACCTACCGCGGGCCATCCACCTTCTACGCCTGGAACCAGGGCAACCAGCCGGTCGGCTGGGCGCAGTGGTCCGGACCGCTGACCCGCGGCGACAAGTGCCGCTCGGCGCAGGAACGGGCCAGCGGGCTGTGCCGGGGCCCGTTCGGCGAGGATGCCGGCAGTACCTACTACCGCGCTCCGCCCGGCTGAAATCTGGAACCCGGGTCAACCAGCGCGGGGCGTTAGGCGTCTTGTCTGTGGGCTAGTCCGGTCTCGGCCGTACTGTTCCCATTTCAGGCTGACAAGGGGGGACACCTTGGACTCGCAATCCCCGGCTGCCCAGCAGAGCCTGCCCGATCGGGTGAGCCGCCGGAAGATATTCAAGAGCGCCGCCGGGGTGGCTGCCGCCGGGGCCGCCGTGCCGGTACTGGCCGGAGCGGCCGCGCCGGCCGCCTCGGCTGCCGTGGCCCCCTCCGCCGGGACCCGGCGGGCCAGGACCGGAGTCACCCGGGCGACGCTGCTCGCCGCGCAGGGCACGACGGTGGAGTCGGGGGGGGTGGCACCCGCGGTCGTCAGCCTCACCGACGCGGGGACGATCGCGGTCGACGCCTCGCTGGGCAACGACTTCCGCGTGACCATCGGCGGCAGCCGAACAATGGGAAACCCGGCCAACCCGACCGACGGCCAGAAGATCGTCTTCCAGGTCACCCAGGGCAGCGCCGGATCGGCCGCCATCACCTGGGGCTCGACCTATCTGTTCTCCACCGGCCTGCCGCAGCCGACGCTCAGCACGACGCCGGGGACCACCGACCTGCTGGCCTTCGTCTACAACTCGGGGGCAGGGAAGTGGCTGATGGCCGCGTCCGTGATCGGGTTCGCCTCGACGGTCGTCACTCCGCCCAAGGGAACCTACCGGCTGTTCCCGTCCACGAACGGCCCGGCCAACCCGGTGAGTTACTCGGGGTCGTTCCTGTCAGGCGTGCTGTTCGAGGTCACCCAGGGCGGCTGCTGGCTCGACGGGTTCTGGTGGTGGGTGTGCCCGGCCGGGCAGCCGACCGCTGCGCAGAAGTTCGCGCTCTGGGCCGTCTACAGCGACGCGGTCGGGGCGATCATCTCGGCGGCCACGGTGACCTCCGGCGTGCTGACCGCCGGAATGTGGAACTACGTTCAGCTCGACAGTCCCGTTCCGCTGGCCCCGGGGGTCTGCTACAACGCCTGTACCGGGTTCACCGGGGGCTTCCCGGACACCAACAACCAGTACGGCTCGGGTGACCCCTACAGCGGCGGGATCGTCACCGGCCCGCTGTCGGCCTTCTCGGACCAGTCCGGGTCGCTGCCGGCCCCTTTCTCGATGCCGCAGGGGGCCTTCGGCGTCGCCGGGACCGACCCGAGCGCCGCCATGCCCGCCGATGGCGACTCGTCGTCCAACTTCTGGATGGACCTCCAGGTCGACACGAACGCGCCGGCCGGAGCTTCTTACCGGCTGTGGCCAAGCTACCCGACACTGCCGGGCGCTGGATCGGTGGACACCACGGCCTACACCCTGGCCAACGAGTTCCATCTGTCGGCATCCAGCACGCTGGACAAGATCTGGTTCTACAGCCCGTCCGGCTCGACCGCGCTGCCGAACGAGTGCGGGATCTGGAATGTCAGCACCCAGGCCGTGGTCGCTGGCACCGCCAACAGCTCGCCGTCCTGGTCGGGCGCCGCCGGCTCGGGGTGGGTGTCGTGCTCCTACAGCGGCATCACGCTCCCGGCCGGCGAATACAAGACGGCCGTCTTCTCCAGCGGCGGCTCCAAGTGGTACCAGGTCACGGCCGGCTACTGGGGATCGGGCGGCGCGGGCGCCAGCGGGATCACCGCCGGTCCCATCACGGCACCGGGCCTGAGCAGCGCGACGAGCCCCGGGCAGGGCACCTACAACCCCGGCTCCTGGGCCTATCCGCAGAGCTACGGCAGCGGCGGCAACGGCGAGAACTTCTGGGTCGATGTCGAGGTCACACCGGCTAGCTAGGGTCAGCTCCCGCAGCACCAAGGCATCGGCGAGAGGGGACAGCGACGATGCGATTTCCGAAGATCATGCTGGCCGGACTAGCCGGCGCGGCGGTCCTGGGCCTGGTCGGCTGCGGCGGCGGCCCGGCCTCCGGGCCAAGCGCCGCGGACGGGTCGGCCAGCGCGGGCCCGGCGACGGCCACCGGGCCCGCGCCGGTCAGCTCGTCATCGCGACCGGCCAGCTC
>JBOHCO010001714.1:0-8680 GCA_050698895.1 Streptosporangiaceae bacterium | reverse complement strand
CCTGGTCGGGCCGCCGCGGGGGATGCGGGCGGCGCCGGTCCGGGGGTTGCGCGGGGTCTGCGAGGGTTTTACACGGGGTTCTACACGGGGTTATACACGGGGCGCTGAGCACTCTGGCGGCGACCGGCCGGCACCATCCCGGCCGTCACCGGCCAGCTTCCGAGTGGATCGCGGAGCTGGACGAACGTTCGCTTAGAACGGTAGATCGGCGGCCGATCGGCCGTCAATACCCGTTACCAACCTGTTTCGTAACATCGGATATAACCGTCCGGTTCTTGGCTGTTCCGATGTTTAGGCTGCTAATGGCCAATGTTCGGGCCTGTGTACGCCTGCGCAGGGGCGCTCGCGACCCGTGTTACGGGCCGGGCACGGCCCCGCCGCCAGCCCCGGTCCCAGGCCCGGAGTCACTGGCCAGGCGGCCGCTGGCTGGGGTTTTGCGGCCTTTATTCGTGCGAACGTTCGCCCTATGGAGTCGTAGCGCGGCCGGCGCCTAGACCGCGGCCTGGCCGCTCGTCGCCTGGCCGTTCCCGGCGTCCGTCACCGTGGTCTCGTTTCCGGCCGAGTCGCGCAGCACCAGCCGGCAGGGCACGGCGCGGGCGCCGTGCGTCGGCTGGCCGCCGATGGCCGACAGCAGGTGCTCGGCGGCGATCCGCCCCACGTCCTCCAGGCACATGTCCACGCTGGCCAGCGCGGGCTGGGCGCCCAGCGCCATGGGCTCCCAGTTGTCGTAGCCGATCAGCGCGATGTCGTCGGGGATCCGCCGGCCCAGGGCGCGCAGCGTGTCGCTGACCCCGCGGGCCAGCTGGTCGCTGCCGCAGAAGATGGCGTCGACGTCCGGGCGGTTGCGCAGCAGGATCTCCGCCGCCTGGCGGCCCCACCGCTCGCTCCACTCGCCGTAGAGCACGTCGCTCGGCTTGAACTCCAGGCCGCCCTCGGTGACCGCGCTCCAGAAGCCGGCCGCGCGCTTGCGGGCGCACAGGAACCGCTCGGGGCCGGCGATGTGGCCGACCTTGCGCCGCCCGGTCGCGACGAAGTGCCGGGCGGCCAGCGCGCCGCCGCCGTGGTCGTCGGGCAGGATGGCCGGCTCGTCGCTGTCCAGCGACTGGGTCATGGCGTACACCACGGGGATGCCCAGCGCGGTGCCGATGCTGGGCCGCGGCTCGATGCGGCGGCCGGTCACGATCAGCCCGTCCACCTGGCGCCGCAGCAGCATGTCCACGTAGTGCCGCTCGCGGGCCGGGTCATCGCGGGTGTCGCACATGAACACGGAGATCTGGCCGGCGCCGAGCGCGTTCTCGGCGCCCAGCATGACCGGGATGCTGAACCGGCCGAAGCTGTCGGTGGTGATCAGGCCGACGGTGTAGGTGCGGCCCGCGAGCAGGCCCCGGGCCAGCACGTTCGGGGTGAAGCCAAGCTGGGCCGCGGCCGCCGCGACCCGTTCCCTGGTCTCGGCCCGCAGCTTGCCCTGGCCGTTCAGCGCCTTGGACGCGGTGCCGATGGAGACGCCGGCCAGGGCCGCAACGTCCCTGATGGTCGCTCTTCTGGAGCCCGACCCAGGTTCTGTCAGAGGCAAAGGGTTGCTCCATCCGGTCGCGCACCTGGTGGTCAGGATAGTACGACAAAACCTGTGGTAGATGTACTTGACGCGGCACATGGGTGCCTTCTAGCCTTCGCTAGGAAAACCTATTCTCTCGCCGATTTCCTTCCGCCGGCGCCCCGTCGATACACCGTCGATACACCGTCGATACCCTCCGAGCCCCGCTGGAGCCCCCCAGGTGAGCAATGTCAGTGACGCGGCAGAACTGAGCGGGCCGGTGCGCCCGACAGCATCCGCCGATGTGGTGCACCGGCCCGTGGCCGGCCAGGGAACCCGCCTGACCAGCGGGCTGCTGCACGACTGGCAGCAGCGCAGCAGCGAGGTCAGCCTCCCGCTGGCCGTGACCCAGATGGAGGCGGCCGGCAACCTGGGCAACCTGCGCCTGGCCGTCTCGGGCGGCGACCCGGCCGGCTACCGCGGCCCGGCGTTCATGGACTCCGACATCTACAAGACCCTGGAGGCCGTCTCCTGGGAGCTGTCCCGCGACGCCGGGACGGCCAGCGACCCCGCGCTGGCCACGTTCGCGGCCGAGGCAACCGATCTCCTGGTGCAGGCCCAGCAGCCCGACGGTTACCTGAACTCCTACGTCCAGGTCACCGGCAAGCCCCGCTACGCCCAGCTGGCCTCCAGCCACGAGCTGTACTGCGCCGGCCACCTGATCCAGGCCGCGATCGCCGCGCACCGCACCGCCGTCGTGCTCGAGGCGGCCGGGACCTCCGCGGCCGCGCCGGACTTCAAGGCCACCGCCGACTCGCTGTTCGCCGTGGCCACCCGGTTCGCCGACCACCTGGTCGATCACTTCCTGGGCCACGAGGGCAACGACGGCCACCCCATCATCGAGACCGCGCTGGCCGAGCTGTACCGCGAGACCGGCCACGAGCCCTACCTCCGCCTGGCCAGCCAGTTCCTCGAGCAGCGCGGCCACGGCCACATCGGCGACTCCGGCTTCGCCAGCCGCTACCTGCAAGACCACCTGCCGGTCCGGGAGAACCCGACCGAGGTCGGCCACGCCGTCCGGGCCCTGTACCTGGAGGCCGGGATCGCCGACGTGGCCGCCGAGACCGCCGACCGCGAGCTGCTCGCCGCGTCGGTCACCCGGTGGGACGACATGGTCGCCACCAAGACCGCGCTGACCGGGGGCAACGGCTCGCGGCACTCGGGCGAGGCGTTCGGCGACGCGTTCGAGCTGCCGCCCGACCGGGCCTACAACGAGACCTGCGCGGCCATCGCCAGCTTCCAGTGGAGCTGGCGGCTGCTGCTGGCCACCGGCGAGGCCCGGTACGCCGACCTGATGGAGCGGCTGCTCTACAACGGGTTCGGCGCCTCGGTCTCGGCCGACGGGCAGCGCTTCTTCTACGTCAACCCGCTCCAGCGGCGCCTCGACCACTTCGAGAACGACCTGCCCGGCCGGCGCCGGGAGTGGTTCTCCTGCGCCTGCTGTCCGCCCAACATCATGCGGACCAGGGCCTCGCTCCAGCACTACCTGGCCACGGCGGCCGGCGACGTGCTCTACCTGCACCAGTTCACCGGGTCGGACATCGCCGCCCAGCTCCCGGCGGGTACCGCCGAGCTGGACGTGCGGACCGGGTACCCGTGGTCGGGCGGGGTCGAGATCACCGTCCGCGCGGCGCCCGAGGCCGAGTTCGGGCTGGCCGTCCGGGTGCCCGCATGGAGCCCCGGCACCCGGCTCACCCTCGGCGGCCAGCCGCTGGCCGCGGCGGCCGAGGGCGGCTACCTGGTCGCCCGGCGCCGCTGGCAGCCCGGCGACGTGGTGACGCTGGACCTGGACGTGCGCCCGCGGCTGACCTATCCCAGCCGTCGCACCGACGCGCTGCGCGGCACCGTCGCCGTCCAGCGCGGCCCGCTCGTGTACTGCTTCGAGCAGGCCGACCACGGCGAGGTGAGCATCGAGGACCTCGCGGTCACCCCGTCGCTAACCCCGGCCGCCCTGGGCGAGCAGCCCGCGGCGACCGCGCTGGGCGAGTCGGTCGCGGTGACCGTGCCCGCCGTGCACCTGCCGGCGGCGGCGCAGGCCGCCGACCCGGACCAGCCCGACGTCGGCGCCCCGGCTGACGGCCCCCCGGCCACAGCGGTGGGGGTGGCCATCCCCTACTTCCAGTGGGACAACCGCGACGGCGGCCCGATGCGGGTCTGGCTGCCGCTGCGCGAGCCCAGCGAGGCCGGCGCCGCGAGCAACGCCGACACCGAGCCTGACCGGGTCCCCCGGCCCCGGCAGATGCCTTAACAACCCCTCTTCCAGCTATAAGCAGGAGGTTTGCTGAAGATGCCTGAACCCAAGTACCGGACGACCGGCGCCGCCAGACCGGCGAGACGCTCACTGGCGGCCAGGGCCCGGCCGCAGCTGCTCGGCATCCTGGCGGTCGGCGCAGCGCTGGCGCTGGCCGCCTGCGCCAACACCGGCTCGTCCGGCTCCACGTCGGCGCCGCCGAAGACCTTCGGCGTGAACGCGACCGGGACCGTGCACTTCTGGGCCCGGCAGGCCACCGACGGCCCGGCCAAGGCGCTGGTCACCGAGTTCAACAAGACGCACAAGAAGCTTAAGGTCGTGCTGCACCTGACCCCGCCGAACGACGACACCAGCCAGCTGGCCACCGCCATCCGGGCGGGCGACCCGCCGGACGTGGTCGGCCTGAACGACATTGACGTGCCGACGTTCTCGCACGAGAACGCGCTGCTGGACATCACCAAGTACGTGAACGCGCTGCCCTACAAGAGCGCGCTCAGCCCCGGCCACCTGGCGCTGGCCACGATCGGGAGCAAGTACTACGGGGTGCCCTACCTGGCTGACCTGTCGGTGCTCTGGTACAACAAGACGCTGTTCAAGCGGGCCGGGCTCAACCCCAATGATCCGCCGACCAACTACGCGCAGATCGTCTCGGACGCCAAGAAGATCAGCGCGCTGGGCCACGGCATCTACGGGTTCTCCTTCGCCGGCAACTGCCAGGGCTGCCTGGGCTTCACCATGCTGCCCTCGCTGTGGGCCAACAACACGCACATGATCAGCGGCCCGCTCGGCACCCAGAAGGCCAACGTGGCCAGCAACGCCCCGCTGAAGACCATGCTGGCCGCCTACCGGACCATGTGGGCCGACAAGCTCGTCCCGCTGAACGACCAGACCCAGAACGGCCTGACCTGGGGCGCTGACTTCGAGGCCGGCAAGGTCGGCATCCTGCCCGGCGACTACGGCATCGCGGCCAAGTTCACCACCCCGGCCCAGCAGGCCGAGTTCGCGGACGCGCCGCTGACCGGTGTCACCGGCGACAGCTACAGCACCTTCGACGGCGGCGACGACTTCGTGATCCCGGCCGGCGCCTCCAACCCGTCCGGCGCGTGGGAGTTCATCAAGTGGGCGCTGGAGCCCGCCCAGCAGGTGCAGTACCCCTCGCTCGGCGACACCCCGGTGCGGACCGACATTCTCACCCCGTCCTTCGCCGCGAAGAACCCCTACGACGCCATCGCGCTCAAGGCCCTGGCCAAGGGCTCGGTGGAGTACACGCTGGCCTATGACGCGGTGTACAACGAGCCCGGCTCGCCCTGGTTCAAGATGTTTGAGGACGCCGTGTACCAAGGGAACATGAAGGGAGCGATATCGGAGGGTCAGTCCGGCATCCAGAGCACACTGGACTCCGTCAAGAGCTGACCCCCCGGCCGCGCCGTGTCCCCCCTGCCCACCCCCCAGGGCGCCGGGACACGGCGCGGTCGGCTGGCCGGCCGCAGTCGCGGCGGGCGCGATCGCAGAGATGAGGGATAGGTGGCCCCGACAGTGGCAACCCGCCCGGCGACGGAACCCCAGGCCCGCCGCCGGCCGCGGAGCGGTGCACAATCCAGGAGAAACGCCAGGACCGGACTGCTGCTCGCGGCCCCGGCGCTGCTGTTCGTCGTGGTATTCGCGCTGTACCCGCTGGGCTTCGGCGCGTATATCTCGCTGACCAACTGGCCCCTGGTCGGCGCGTACCACTTCATCGGGTTCTCGAACTACACGGCCCTCATCCACAACTCGGTGTTCGTCGAGTCGATCATCTTCACGCTCAAGTACACCGCGATCGTGACCGTCCCGATCTTCGTCGTCGGGTACGGGCTGGCGGTGTTCGTGCGGGGCAGCCGGCCGGCCTCGACCACGTTCCGGACGCTGATCTTCCTGCCTTACATCGTCGGCCTGGTCACCGAGAGCTACATGGCCGTAGTCGAGCTCCAGCCGACCTCGGGCAGCGCCAACTGGCTGCTGTCCAAGGTCGGCCTGGCCTCGTCCTCGACCGCCTGGCTGGTGCACACCGGGCTGGCCCTGACCGCGGTCTCGATCCTGGTCATCTGGTTCTACGCGGGCTTCGCGATGATGATGCTGCTGGCGGGCATGCAGAGCATCCCGACCGAGCTCTACGAGGCGGCCAAGGTGGACGGCGCCGGCTGGTGGACGACCGAGTGGCGGATCACGCTGCCCAACCTGCGCCGGTGGATCGCGCTGAGCCTCATCATCTCCGTGGTCGGCTCGCTGCTGGCCTTCAACCAGTTCTTCATCATGACCGACGGCGGGCCGGGCACCAGTACCGTGACCGTCGTGATGTCGATCTACGACACCGCGTTCGCGCAGATGGACGTCGGCCTGGCCAGCGCCATGTCCGTGGTGCTGGTGATCGTGGTCGGACTGGTCTCGTTCTTGCAGTTCCGCTTCCTGCGAGAGGACGGCGTCTGATGACAGCGGTACGCAACCCGGCCATCCGCAGGCAGCAGGCCGCGCGCGGCGCGACCCGCCCGCCCGGCGAGGCCCGGTTCTGGTACATCGTGGCCGGCGTGACCATCAGCCTGGTGTTCGTGCTGCCGCTGGCCTGGGAGGTGCTGCGCTCCTTCCAGCCCGAGTCGGCGATCAGCTCGGCCCCCTCGGCGCAGAGCTTCGGCCACCTCACGTTCGAGAACTACCGGACGCTGCTGTCGGGCCAGGACGACATCCTGCGCAACGTGATCAACAGCCTGATCGTGGCCGTGTTCACGGTCATCCTGACCACGCTGCTGGCCACGCTGGCCGGCTACGGCTTCGCGCTGTTCCGGTTCCGCGGCTCGGGCTTCGCGTTCGGCATGGTGCTGCTGGCCTTCATGATCCCGTTCCAGGCCGTGCTGACGCCGCTGTTCATGGAGCTGCACTCCATGCACCTGCTGAACAGCCTCCTCGGGCTGTCGCTGTTCTATACGACCTTCAACCTGCCGGTCGGCGTGTTCGTCATGCGCAACAGCTTCCTCCAGGTGCCGACCGAGATCATCGACGCGGCCAAGGTGGACGGCGCGTCCACCATGAAGACGCTGGTGTCGGTGCTGCGCCCGCTGGTGCTGCCGGGCATGGCCACGACCGCGCTGTTCGCGTTCCTGTTCTCCTGGACCGAGTTCCTGGGCGCCCTGAGCTTCCTGACCAACGACAACCTGTTCACGCTGCCGGTGGCGCTGAGCAACGTGGAGACCGGGACCTACGGCTCGGTCAACTACGGGCTGCTGCTGGCGGGCGCGGTCATCGCGATGATCCCGTGCGTCGCGGTGTACGTGGCGCTCCAGCGCTACTACGTGCGCGGGCTCCTGGCCGGCGCGCTCAAGGGCTAGGGTCGGCGCATGAGCCGGGTCGTCGTGATCGGGGCCACCGGCCACATCGGCAGCTACCTGGTGCCCCGGCTGGTGCGCGGCGGGCACGAGGTCATCGCGCTGAGCCGCGGGGCCAGGGAGCCTTACCAGCCCAGTCCCCGGTGGCGCGAGGTCACCAGCGTCACCGTGGACCGGGACGCGGAGGACGCGGCGGGCACGTTCGGCCGCCGGCTCGCCACGCTGCGGCCGGACGTGGTCATCGACCTGATCTGCTTCACCGCGTCGTCGGCCGCGCAGCTGGTCCAGGCGCTGCGCCCGGCCCGGCCGCTGCTGGTGCACTGCGGCACGATCTGGGTGCACGGCCCGGCCCGGCGGGTGCCGGTCACCGAGGATGAGCCGCGGACTGGCTACGGCGAGTACGGCGCCGGGAAGGTCGAGATCGAGGCGCTGCTGCACCGGGAGACGCTGGCCGGCGGGGTGCCGTCGGTGGTGCTGCACCCCGGCCACATCAGCGGCCCCGGCTGGCCGGTGATCACCCCGGCCGGGAACCTGGACCCGGCCGTGTGGACGGCGCTGGCCACCGGGCAGCCGCTGGCCCTGCCCGATCACGGGCTCGGCGTGCTGCACCATGTGCACGCCGACGACGTGGCTCAGGCGTTCGAGCTGGCGCTGAGCCGGCCGGCCGCCATCGGGGCCAGCTTCCACGTGGTGTCCGAGCAGGCCATGACGCTGAGCGGGCTGGCGACCGGGGTGGCGGGCTGGTTCGGCCGTGCGCCGGTGCTCGACTTCGTGGACTGGGCGGAGTTCGGTCGCCGGGTCGCGCCCGAGCACGCGGAGGCCACCCGCGAGCACACCTTCCGCAGCATCGCCGCCAGCATTGCCCGCGGCCGTCAGGTGCTCGGTTACCAGCCCCGGTTCAGCACGCTCGACGCGCTGCACGAGGCGCTGGAGTGGCTGGTCGCGGCCGGCCAGGCGGACGTGGGCGGCCAGGCCTTCTAGCCCGCTCCGGCCCGGCCGGCTTGACGCGAGCGCCGCCCGGATGTCATACCGGAAGCTCACGGCGGCGGATGGCCGCCGGAGTGCGCGTGGATGGTGTGACCAGTCGTGCGAGCGCTGCGATGACCATGAACGGCCCGGAGCCGGACGACGTCATCGGGACCGAGGACCCGCGGGCGTCGTTCGAGGACTTCGTCGAGGCCGCCGCCGGCCGCCTGCTGGCGGCGGCCCGGCTGGCAGCCGGCGCGGACGGCGCGCCGGACCTGCTGGCCGGCGTGCTGGAGCGGGCCAGCCGGCGCTGGTGGTGGATCGCCCGCGCGGGCCGCGACCCAGAGCCGCAGGTCCTGCGCATGCTGGCCCGCGCCTCCGCCCGCCCCGCCCGGCCGGCGCCGGACGAGCCGGAGCGGCCCGCCACAGCAACCGGGGGCGGCCCCCGCGAGCCGGGCGAGCCGGAGCTGACGGCTGCGGCGACGGCGGGCCGCCCCCGCGCGCCGGGCGCCGGGC
>JBOHCO010001713.1:0-1405 GCA_050698895.1 Streptosporangiaceae bacterium | reverse complement strand
GCACGCCCGGTTCCTGCGGCTGCACCTGGAGTCCGACGTCGGCGGCAACCACCTGATCAAGGACCTCAAGGCGCTGATCGGCCTCGGCGTCTTCCTCGGCGACGACCCGCTGCTGCGCCGGGCGCTGCGGCTGCTGATCGGTCAGCTGAGCATTCAGGTGCTGCCCGATGGCGGCCACTTCGAGCGCGCGCCGGCCTATCACTGCCAGGTGCTGGCCGATCTCATCGACGTGGCGGCCCTGCTCACCGCGGCCGGTCTGGCCCCGGCCCCCACGCTGACCATGGCGATCGCCCGGATGCGGCGCTGGCTCGGCGCGGTGCTGGCCCCCGACGGCACGGTGCCCCTGCTCAACGACGGCTTCCCGGTGCCGGGAGCGCTGGTGGCGGCCCTGCGGGCACAGCCACCGCCCAGCCTGCCGTTACTGCGCCTGGCCGAGTCCGGGCTGGTCCGGGCGGCGGCCGGCGACTGGCACCTGCTCGCCGATGTCGGCGCGCCGTGCCCCGACGAGCTTCCGGCGCATGCGCACGCCGACACGCTGGGCTGCGTCCTGTACGTAGGTGGCGCGCCGGTGCTGGTCGACACCGGGACCTCCACCTACGAGGCGGGTCCGGACCGCTGCCGCGAGCGCTCGACGGCGGCCCACAACACCGCAGAGATCGACGGCCGTGACTCCACCGAGGTGTGGGGTGCGTTCCGGGCTGGCCGCCGGGCCCGGGTGCGGGCCGTGTCGGCTCGTGCCACGGGCGCTCGGGTGACTGTCGCGGCCGCTCATGACGGCTACCGCCACCTGGCCGGACGGCCGTGCCATCGCCGCCGATGGACCCTGACCGCCGCCGGGCTGGAGGTCGACGACCGGATTACCGGTGAGGGGCGGCACGAGGTCGCGGTCCGCTGGCACCTGACGCCTGCGACTGACGTCAGCCTGATCGACGGCGGGGCACTGGTCAGCACATCGGCCGGGAAGTTCGCGGTGACGGTGGCCGGGACCACCCCGGTAAAGATGGAAATCGAGTCGGCTCCGATCGCCTTCGGCTTCCTGCGGGCCGCGGCAGCGCCGGTCCTCACCTGCCGGTCGCACGCCGACCTGCCGCTGCGGCTGACCACGAGCTGGCAGCGGGCGGGCTAGGCATCGGCTCATCACCTCACAGCAGTCGCTGGACGGCCCGGGCTGCGTACCGGTCGGGGCCGAACGCGGTCTGGGCCCAGGATGCGGCGCTGCGGCCCATGCGGGTCAGCCGGGCCGGGTCGCTGAGCAGCCCGGCCAGGATCCGGGCCAGGGCCTCGGCGGCCTCGTCCACCGGCGCCACTCCGGTCACCCCGTCCAGGTACGCCTCGCGCGACCCGCCGGACGCCGGGGCTACCACCGCGGTGCCCGCCACCTGGGCCTCGAGCAGGACCAGGCCGA
>JBOHCO010001712.1:0-5233 GCA_050698895.1 Streptosporangiaceae bacterium | reverse complement strand
CCGGACCACGTTGGTCAGCGACTCCTGCACGATGCGGTAGGCGGCCAGCGCGACCGGGGGCGGCAGCGGCACCGCCGGGGCATCGGCCCGCACGGTGACGGGCGAGCCCGCGGCGGTGGTCGCGTCGGCCAGCGTCTGGATGTCGCCCAGGCTGGGCGTGACGGCCTGCGCGCCGGCCGGGTCGGCGTCCCTGAGCACCTTGAGGATCGCCCGCAGCTCGCGCAGGCCCGACTTGCTGGCCCCGCGGATGGCCTGGATGGCGTCGGCGGCGCCGGCCGGGTCCTGGGCCAGCAGCACACCCGCCGCGGTGGCCTGCACGTTGATCATCGCCATCGAGTGAGCGACGACGTCGTGCAGCTCGCGCGTGATCCGCATGCGCTCGGCGTCGACCCGCCGCCGGGTCTCTTCCTCCCGGGTCAGCTCGGCCTGGGCGGCGCGGTCCCGCTCGGCGGCCAGCCACTTGCGGCGCGCCGCGACGTAGGCGCCGAGCGCGCCGGCGGCCAGCAGCTGCGGCCACATGGTCGCGCTGGGGCCGCCGAGCCAGCCGAACGGGCCGAGCATGCCCTCGGCCAGGAAGATGGCGGCCGCCCCGGCCAGCCCGGCGGCCAGCGCGACCTGGCGCGGGCGGGTGAGCGCCACCCAGAACAGCGCGACCATGACCGGCACCAGCGCGGCGCCGTCGATCTGGCCCAGCGCGGCCCAGGCCACGGCGGCCGCGATGGTCACGGCGAACACCGCCACCGGGGCGCGGTCCCGCCCGGCCAGGGCCAGGGCGGCCAGCGCGACCAGCAGGTAGGCGGCCAGCGGCGGATGGCCGGCCAGGTGCAGGCCGCCGTAGGCATGCGCGGGGTTGGCCTCGACGTAGCAGCCGATCACGGTGAGCAGGAGCACCAGCACGACGCCCGCCGCGCTCCGCCAGCACGGCGGCGGCCAGGCCAGGCCGGCGACCCGCCGGACGCCGGGGATGCGCGGGGTGTGCGGGGTGCGCGGGGTGTGCGGGGTGTGCGGGGTGCTCATTGCCTGGAGCGTATTACCGGCCCGCGGCCGGTGCCATCGTCGTCACGCAGGCCATCGGCGTACCGCGTCCGCGGTACGCCGCTGCCGCACCTGGTGCAGGCCGGCTGGCCGATGCCGGACTACGGCCGTCCGGGACAGCCTCGTGGTCAGCGGCGCAGCAGGCGCCGCCAGGTCACGAGACAAGGAGACCGACATGCTCGCTGCTACCACCCCGGCCGTGCGGGACGTCAGGCGGATCCGGGCCCGCGCGCTGGGCGTCGCGGCCGCCGCGGCCATCGCCTGGAGCGTCGAGGTCCCGCTGCTCGGCGTCCGCCTCAGCATCAAGTTCGGTGCCATGCACGCGCAGACCGTCGTGGCCGGGCAGGTGATCGGCGCCGCCCTGGTGGCCGGGCTGCTCGGCTGGCTGCTGCTGGCGCTGCTGGACCAGAGGATCGTGCGCGCCCGGGCGGCCTGGACCGGCGCCGCGCTGCTGGTCCTGGTCTTGTCGCTGGCCCTGCCGCTGGCCGCGGCGACCACGACGTCGGCGGCGGTCGGGCTGCTGGTGCTGCACGTCGTCGTGGCGGCGGCGGTCATCCCGGCCCTGGCCGCCACGGCCCGGCGCCCCGGCCGCTGAGCCCGGCCGGGGACCGCGGCCGGCGGGTCAGCCTACGGCCAGCACGATGGCGTGCAGGATCAGGCCGACGCCCGCGCCGACCACGGTGCCGTTGATGCGGATGAACTGGAGGTCGCGCCCGAGCAGCAGCTCCAGCTGGCTGGAAGTCTGCTCGGCGTCCCAGCGCTGGATGGTCCCGGTGACCAGGCCCGCCAGCTCGTCGTGGAACTGGTCAGCGAGGGCCTTGGCGCCGGACTCGACCATGCGCTCCAGGCTGTCCTGCAGGCGGCGGTCGGAGCCGAGCCGCCGGCCGGCCGCCGTCATCGCGCCGGCCAACTGGCGGCGCAGCTCGGACTGCGGGTCGGCGGCCTGGACCCGGAGGGCGTCCTTGAGGTGCTGCCACAGCGACGAGGACCAGTCCCGCAGCCCGGGGCTGCCCAGGACATCGCGCTTGAAGCGCTCGCCGCGCTCGCGCAGCTCGGGGTCGGTCTCCAGGCGGTCTGGGAGCCCGGCGATCCAGGCCTCGAACTGCTGGCGGGTCGCGTCGCGCGGGTCGTCGGCCATGGCCACCAGCCGCTGCCGCAGCCGGGTGTAGAGGCGGTCGAAGACCCGCCGGTAGAGCGCGAACGGTATCCACCGCGGCGCCTCGGCCAGGAACAGCTCGCGCAGGTCCTCGTAGTGGTCGCCGAGATAGCGGTCGCCGGCCGACACGATGGAATTGAACAGCCCGGCGTGGTGGCCGCCGGCGATGACCACCCGCAGCGCCCGGCCGGCCAGCGGCGCCACCTCGACGGCGTTGGCCGCCCGGGTCAGCTCGGCGGTCAGCACGCGCTGGGCGTCCTCGTCCCGCAGCGCCCCGGCCACGGTCACGACCAGGTTGGCGGCGTGCCCGGCCAGCCCGGCCGCGTTGTCCTCGTCGGCCAGCCAGGCGGCCAGCCGGGGCACGATCCCGGCGGCGCGGATCCGCTCGGTCAGCACCTCGGCGTTGAGGAAGTTCTCCTGCACGAACTGGCCGAGCGTGGCCGCGAACTGGTCCTTGCGCTCGACGATCAGCGCGGTGTGCGGGATCGGCAGGCCGAGCGGGCGGCGGAACAGCGCGGTCACCGCGAACCAGTCCGCGACGCCGCCGACCATGGCCGCCTCGGCCCCGGCCTGCAGGTAGCCCAGCCCGGTGCCGTGGGCCCCGGCCACGGTGACGGCCACGAACACCACGGTCACCGCGCCCAGCAGCGCGGTCGCCCGGCGGCGCGCGGCGGCCAGGCGGCGCGTCCGCAGTTCGAGCGACTCGTGCCCCGGCGCGGACACCGGTGCGGTGGACATCGGCGCGGCAGGTTCCATCAGGCAGCCCCCGGTCAGCCCGCGGCCCGGGGCCGCAGTCCGCGGCCGAGTGAGGCGAGCAGTTCTGTCGGCAAGTCAGGCTCAGTTTCCCAGCCCGTCCGCGATCACTCGCGGCGGGCGTGGCTCAGCGTGCCGGCGGCTCAGGTGCCGGCGGCTCAGGTGCCGTCGGCTCAGGTGCCGTCGGCTCAGCATGTCGCCCCGGACTGGCCGAGCAGGTCCAGCAGGGCGGTGGTGGCCGCGGTGGGCGCGCGGCCGCGGGCGACGACGGCGCAGATCTCGCGGTACAGCGGCGGCGTGACGGGCACGGCGGCCAGCGGCCCGGCGGCGATGTCCAGCGCTGCGGGCGGGAGCACCGCCACGCCGCCGCCGTGCCGCACGATCTCCACCAGGTACTGGATGTTCTCGGCCTCGCAGCCGATCCGCCGGGCCAGCCCGGCCGCGGCGCAGGCGGTCTCGATCTGGGCCTCCAGGGCGGAGCCGGAGCGGTAGGCGACGAAGTCGCGCCCGGCCAGCGCCGGGTCACCCAGCTCGATCTCGGCCCGCCCGGCCAGCGGGTCGCCGGGCGGCACGGCCAGCACCAGCCGGTGCCGGCCGAGCTCGATGCGGGTCAGCCGGCCGGTGTCCACCGGGCCGTCCACGAACGCGATGTCCAGCTCGGCGTCGGCCACGGCGCGCGCGAGCGCCGGGGCCGCGGTGTGGCTGAGCCGGACCGTGACCGCCGGGTGGGCGCGGCGCAGGGCGGCCAGCGCGGCGGGCAGGTCGATCACGCCGAGGTTCAGGATCGCGCCGACGTTGAGGCGGCCGTGCAGCAGGCCGCGGATTCCGGCGACGGCGTCCCGGCCCTCGTGCGCAGCGGCCAGCGCGCGCCGCGCGGCGGGCAGCAGCGCCCGGCCCGCCGGGGTCAGCGTCACCTGCCGGCTGCTGCGCACGAACAGCGCGTCGCCCAGCTCCCGCTCCAGCGCGCGGATGGCCGCGCTGAGGCTCGACTGGACCACGTGCACCCGGCGGGCCGCGCGGGTGAAGTGCCGTTCCTCGGCCACCGCGACGAACTGCTCGAGCTGGCGCAGCTCCATGGATCGATTCTATCAATGCTGATCAGGGACACAATCTGTTCGACAGATCATGGCAGGCCGGGCGATCGTCGAGGCATGAGTACTTCACGACACCAGGAAGCCGGGAGCCCGTCTGTCGCCGGCGGCCAGTACGCGCCCGTGGTGGTGCGCGCCGGCGAGGCCGAGTACCTGCCGTCCATCGGGCACATCCTGCTGGCCGACAGCCCTGGACGTGCTCGCCGGAGAGGAGATCCTCAGCGTGCGCCGGGGTGACCTGCTGGTCGTGCCGCCCGGCCTGGCCCACGCGTTCGCCGCGCGCCCGGACTCGACCGCCGACGCGCTCATCGTGATCACGCCCGGCGTCGAGCGGTTCGACTACTTCCGCCACGTCGTGCAGGTGCGCGAGGGCCGCCTGCCGCGGCAGGCGCTGCTGGACCAGCAGGACCGCTTCGACACCTACTTCCTGGACAGCGCGGCCTGGGCCAGCGCCCGTGCCCGGGCCAGCGGGGCACCGGAGAACCGCTGACCGGGGGCGGCCCTGATCAGTGAGGCTTCCGCCGCGCCCCGGCCCCGGCATGCTTGTCTTAGGTAGAAGCACGACCGGCCAGAAGCACGACCTGATGCGCGAGTTCGCGGGGGGCGCGGATGAGCAGGACCGGACCGGACCTGGATGCCCTGACCGGGCAGGTGACCGCGCGACTGCTGCAGCGGGCCCACCTGGTCGGGCCCGAGGAGATAGCCGCCTGCGTCGTGGCCGCGGCGCGGCCGCTCGGCGTCACCGGGGCCCGCATCTACCTGGCGGATCTTCAGCAGCGTAACCTCCGGCCGGTGCCGGCCGGACCGGACGGGCCGTCGGTGCTGGCCGTGGATGGCACCCTGGCCGGGCTGGCCTACCGCACGGTCACCATCTGCTACGCGGCCGCCGACGGCGGCCCGGGCGAGGCGGGCTGGCAGGTCTGGCTGCCGCTGATCGGCGGGACCGAGCGGCTCGGGGTGCTGGAGCTGGACTGCGCCGAGGTCAGCGAGCCGATGCTGGCCCGGTACCGGACGATCGCCTCGCTGACCGGACTGGTGGTGGCGAGCAAGACCATGTTCAGCGACGCCCTGGCGGCGGGCCGCCGAACCGGGGAGATGGCGCTCCAGGCCGAGCTGGTCTGGAGCTTCCTGGTGCCGCGCACCTTCGCGACCGAGCGGGTCCTGGTCGCCGCCATGCTGGAGCCGGCCTACAACGTAG
>JBOHCO010001711.1:0-2955 GCA_050698895.1 Streptosporangiaceae bacterium | reverse complement strand
GGCCGGCGGTGTTCTCGCTGGCCGGCGTCTACCCGGCGAGCTGGACTCCGGTCGACAGCCTGGTCGTCCAGGGCGACTTCACCCAGGGGCTGAGCTTCACCACCACCCCGCTCGACTACGCGCTGCTTGAGCGGTCGCTGGGCGCGCGGAACACGATGGCCTGGTTCCCGGTCCTGAGTCCCGGTGAGCAGCATCCCTACGACCCGGGCCCGTACCGTCACCGCGGCCTGGCCCCGCTGGCCGGATCGGCCTCGACGGCGCTGGCCTCGGCCGGGCTGGCCTCGGCCGGGCTGGCCTCGACTCGGCTGGCGGCGGCCGGGCGACCGGCGGCAGCCGGGTCGGGACGGGGTACTGCGGGCCGGGCCACCGCGCGCCAGCAGGCCGGGGGCGGGCCGGGCGACCGCCTTGTTACGGATCCTCAATCGACGCGGGCCGCGGCGGCGATCCTGGCCGCGGTGCGGTCACTGGCGCCGGGGCAGGTTCATGAGTATCCCGATTCCAATGCCTGGGCGGTGAACGGGAGCCGGGCCGCCGGCGGTGGCGCGCTGCTGGCGGGCGACCCGCACGTGCCGCAGACGCTGCCGTCGTTCTGGTTCCAGGTCGCGCTGACCGCGCCGGGGCTGGCGGTGTCGGGGGTGAGCACGCCGGGCATGCCGGGCGTGCTGCTCGGGCACAACGCGTCGATCGCCTGGTCCCTGACGGACACGCAGAACCAGTCGACGCTGTTCTACGACGAGAAGACGAGCAAGAGCCGGCCGGGCGAGTACTTCTGGCGCGGCCAGTGGCGGCGGATGCAGCGGGTGCGCTACACGATCCCGGTGCGCGGCGAGGCGACGCGCCACCTGACGGTGGACATCACGGTGCACGGCCCGGTGATGACCACGGCGGGCCAGACGGTCGCGGTGGACTGGATGGGCAACGTGCCCTCGCCGGACCTGGCCGCGTTCCTGGGCATCGACAAGGCCCGTGACTTCGCCCAGTTCACGGCGGCGCTGGCGGGCTGGCGGGCGCCCACGGAGAACTTCGTCTACGCCGACCGGCGCGGCCACATCGGGGCCATCGCGCCGGGCTACTACCCGGTGGTGCGCCACGGCGACCCGTGGCTGCCGCTGCCGGGCACCGGCGCCGACGACGTCGCGGGGGTGATCCCGTTCGCGGCGGTACCGCGGGTGTACGACCCGCGCGACCACGTGATCGTGTCGGCCAACCAGCGGCCGGCGGGCAACTCCTACCCGTACTACATCGGCACGTCGGCCAACGCCTTCGATCCCGGCTACCGGGCCGCCACCGAGCTGACCTACCTGCACCAGCACGCCGCGGCCGGGCCGCCGCAGCTGGCCGCGCTCCAGGTCAGCCTGACCGACGGGCTGGCCAGGCAGATGGTGCCCAGCCTGCTGGCCGCGCTGAAGCGCGATCACGGGCTGACCCCGGCGCAGCAGCAGGCGGCCGCGCTGCTGAAGAACTGGAACGACGAGATGACCACGCCGTCGGCGGCGGCGTCGGTCTGGTTCACGTTCTGGGCCGACTACCTGTCGGCGGTGTTCCAGCCCTGGTGGACCGCGAAGCACGTCCCGGTGCACCTGGACCGGGACGGGCTGACCATCAACCCGTACCAGGCCAGCCTGGACGAGGTGCTGGCCTCGTGGACGCGCGGCGACCAGCGCAACCCGGCGTTCACGCCGCCCGGCGGGCCGCGGCGGGACGCGACCACGGTGATGCGGAAAGCGTTCGCGACCGCGGTCAGCGGGCTGGCGCGTCAGCTCGGCGGCGCCCCGTCGAGCTGGTCCTGGGGACGGCTGCACAGCCGCCGGTTCCCGTCACTGACCGGGGCCACGGGGCTGGGCTACGGGCCGGAGCCGTCGGGCGGCGACCCGTGGACGCCGGACGGCGCCTACGGCGGGATGCAGTCGACGGCCGGCCCGAGCTGGCGGATGATCGCGGCTTGGACGCGCGGGGGCACGGCGGAGGGGGAGGGCATCTACCCCGGCGGGCAGAGCGAGAACCCGGCCTCGGCGTGGTACGAGAACCTGATCCCGGACTGGTGGGCGGGGCGGTACCTGCCGATGCCGGTGGCCGGTCCTGCTGGTCCTGCCGTTGTTGCTGGTCCTGCTGCTGGCTCGGGGGAGACTCGGTGGGTGCTGCGCCCGTGACTGATCTCAAGCGACTGGGCAAGCGCGGCTCGTACCGCCTGGGCCGGCTGCGCGCCCAGGGCGTCATCGACGCCCCGCCCCCGTCGCCGATGCGGCCCAGCTTCACGCGGAGCTACCACCAGGGCCGGACCTCGCTGTGGCTGCTGGCGATGCTGGCCGGGGCGGCCGCCATCTGGGGCGGGGCGATCATCGGGCTGTGGGCCGCGCCGTTCATCGTCGGCGTGGCGGCCGGGCTGGCCAACTGGTACGGCGGCTTCCGGGCCCGGATCATGATCTTCGCGGTGGTGTTCATGGCCGTCGCGGGCTGGGGGATCGCGCTGGCCTGGCCGGCCCTGCACCACCAGCCGGTCTGGGTCACCTCGCGGACCATCGCGTCGTTGCTGGGCCTCCCGGCGCACGCGCTGGCCGGGATCAGCCTCACGTTGCTCATCGCGGTGGCCCAGGCGGTGATCGGGCTGTGGCTGGGCCGGGCGCTGACGCCGCGCTCGAGTTCGCGTCTCTAGCGCTGTCTCTAGCCGGCTCGGTGGTTAGCTGGCTCGGTGGGGATGGGCTGGTGCGTCGGTGATCGTGACCGGGACCGGGCAGTCGGCCGAGCAGGCGCGGCCGCCGCCGTATCCCCGTAACCGCAGCACCTCGGCGACCTGGGCCGCGACCCGGCACGGGTGCCGGGTCACGTCCAGCCAGCCGTACCGGAGGGTGATCACGCCGGCTGACGCGGCCGCGTTGTCCCGGTGGATATCGGGCCAGCGCCGGTCGGCCGGATGCGCGGCCCTGCCGTCGAGCTCCACCGCGACCAGGTAGGCCT
>JBOHCO010001710.1:0-4244 GCA_050698895.1 Streptosporangiaceae bacterium | reverse complement strand
CTCGTGCACCGGCGCACCGAGCTGACCGAACTGGTCGAGCGGCACGGCACGCACGGCCAGGCCGCCTTCTTCCTGGCCCGCCGGGGGCGGCAGATGGCCGAGGTGCAGGCCCGCCACCAGCTCGTCCAGGCCGCCCTGGCCGTCGTCGCCGCGGCCATCCCGGCCACCTGGCGGCGCGGCCTGGTCGAGCGGGCCGACCTGCCCCGGTTCCTGTTCGAGCCCGGGGACATCGTCGTCGTCGTCGGCCAGGACGGCCTCGTCGCCAACGTGGCCAAGTACCTCGACGGCCAGTGCGTGGTCGGCATCAACGCCGAGCCCGACCGCAACCCGGGGATCCTGGTCCCGCATCCGCCGGAGGCCGCGGGGGCGCTCCTGGCGGCAGCGGGCCGCCCCGGGTTCGCGCCCGCGCGGCTCACCATGGTCAGCGCGGTCACCGACGACGGGCAGGAACTGACCGCGCTGAATGAGATTTACATCGGTAGCGCCAGCCACCAGACCGCCCGTTACACCCTTCTCACTAACAAAGGGTTCACCGAGCCGCAGGCCTCTTCCGGCCTGATCGCCGCCACCGGAACCGGGGCCACCGGATGGTGCCGGTCCGCGTGGCAGGAGCGGCGCAGCACGCTGGAACTGCCGGGTCCGGCCGACCAGCGGCTGGCCTGGTTCGTGCGCGAGGCCTGGCCCTCGCCGGCCACCGGGACCAGCGCCACCGAGGGCGATCTCACCGCCGGGCAGCAGCTCAGCCTGACGGTGGCCTCCGACGAGCTGGTCCTGTTCGGGGACGGCGTCGAGTCCGATGCCGTCACGCTGGCCTGGGGCCAGACCGCGCAGGTCAGCGTGGCCGCGCGCACGCTCAGCCTGCTGCGCTGAACGGTGCTGCCGCCCCCGGCCGGGAATGGCGCCCATGACGGGTGTCATGGGCAGGTCGTGACAGCCGCCCTCGGGTGCGAAGATGCCCGGCGGCGGAGAATGTCCGCATGACAACAACGAGCACAAGCGCCGGGGGGCACCCGCTGGCCGTCGACCTGGTCGACGTTCACAAGCACTTCGGCTCGGTGCAGGCCGTCCGGGGTGTCAACCTCGGCATTGACTCGGGGGAGATCGTCGCGCTCCTGGGCCCCAACGGGGCCGGCAAGACCTCCACCATCGACATGATCCTGGCCCTGTCCCGGCCGACCTCCGGCCGCGTCTCGGTGTTCGGGATGCCGCCCCGCCAGGCCATCAACCACGGGCTGATCTCCGCCGTCATGCAGACCGGCGGCCTGCTCAAGGACCTCACGGTGGCCGAGACTCTCCAGTACACCGCGAGCCTGTTCGTCAACACCGAGCCCGTCGAGGGGGTGCTGCGGCGGGCGGGCATCAGCGGCATCGCCGACCGGCGGGTGGTCAAGTGCTCGGGCGGCGAGCAGCAGCGGCTGCGCTTCGCCATGGCCCTGCTGCCCGACCCGGAGCTGCTGGTGCTGGACGAGCCGACCACCGGCATGGACGTCGAAGGCCGCCGCGGCTTCTGGGCCGCCATCCGGCAGGACGCGGCCAAGGGCCGGACCGTGCTGTTCGCCACCCACTACCTGGAGGAGGCCGACGCCTACGCCGACCGGATCATCCTGCTGCGGCACGGCCAGGTCGTGGCGGACGGCACGGCCGCGGAGATCAAGGCGCTGTCGGCCGGCCGCACGGTGCGGGCCACGCTGCCCGGCGCCGCGCCGGAAGGCTCCTATCTGACAGTGCTGCGCGAACTGCCCGGCGTGGACCACGTCGAGCTGCGCGGCGACACGGTCCTGATCCAGGCCCGCGACAGCGACGAGGTGGCCAGGTACCTGCTCAGCCGGACCAAGGCCAGGGACCTGGAGATCACCGCCCGCGGCATCGAGGAGGCGTTCATCGCGCTCACCGGCGACGGGGACGACCCTTCGGCGGGGCCTAATGGAAGCACCACTGAAGGAGCGTTCCGATGAGCAGCTCGGTCAACCCGGTCGTGCCCGACTTCAGCCAGCGCCGCGCGCCGGGCCTGGGCGGGTTCAACCTCACCGCCCTCGGGCTGGAGATCCGGCGGTTCACCCGCAACCGGCGGACCATCATCTTCGCGCTGGTCGTGCCCATCGCGCTGTTCCTGCTGGTCGGCCTCAACAAGAAGTACGTCGGCCAGCCCGATGGCGAGGGCAACGTCTCGGCGTTCATCATGATCAGCATCTCGCTCTACGGGGCCGTGCTGTCGACCACGGCCGGCGGTGCGATGGTGTCCATCGAGCGGGCCGCCGGCTGGAGCCGCCAGCTCCGGCTGACGCCGCTGTCCCCGGCCGCCTACATCGTCATCAAGCTGCTGGCCGCGATGGTGCTCGGCATGGTCTCGGTGGCGGCCGTGTTCATCATCGGCCGGGCCACCGGCAAGCCGGACATGCCCGCCGGCATCTGGGTCGCCACCGGCCTCAGCGTCTGGGTCGGGTCGCTGGTGTTCGCCGCGTTCGGGCTGCTCCTGGGCTTCCTGCTGCCGACCGAGAACGTGATGCAGTTCCTCGGCCTGATCGTGGGCCTGCTGGGCTTCGCTGGCGGTCTGTTCGTGCCGATCAGCTCGTTCCCCTCGGTCATCCAGACCATCGCCAAGTGCACGCCTCTTTACGGGCTCAATCAGCTGGTGCACGCGCCGTTGCTGAACCAGGGCGTGGACTGGACGTGGGTGGTCAATGTCGTGATCTGGCTGGCCATTTTCGCCATCGGCGCGACCTGGCGGTTCCGGATGGACACCGCGCGGGTGTAGGGCCTGGTCCTGCGAGGCACCTGGCCCGCTGGCGGGCCGGCTGAGCCGCCCGGCCGGAGATCCGGTCGGGCGGCTGGTCAATATTGGGCCATGAGCCTGTCGCTATCCGTGACAGGCTGACGCGCCTTTAGTAACGTACTGCGGGTTGCCGCCTCGTTTCCTCGGTGAGTGCCGGGTGAGCAACCGATAGGACCCGCACGGCGTCTAAAGGTGGTCGCGAATCTCACGTGACGGCGCCATTACGCCATCCGCTGAGACGCCATCCGCCGCCCGCCTGATCCAGGGGAGATCATGCCCAAGCCTGTCCGCAGTGGCCAGCGTTACCTGCCCGGACTGGACGGCCTCCGCGCCATCGCCGTGCTCGCCGTGCTCGCCTACCACATCGGGCTGAGCTGGGCCCCGGGCGGATTGCTGGGTGTCGGCGTCTTCTTCACGCTGAGCGGCTACATCATCACCGACCTGCTGCTCGGCCAGCACGCCAGGACCGGCTCGCTGCAGCTCGTCGACTTCTGGCTGCGCCGGGCCCGGCGGCTGCTGCCCGCGCTGTTCGTGATGCTGACCGTGGTGGTCGGCTGGGTGGCGCTGTTCGACCGCGCCCAGCTGGCCGCGCTGCGCGGGATGGTGGCCTCGGCCGCGCTCTACGTGAGCAACTGGTGGCTGATCGCCCAGCACCAGTCTTACTTTTCCCGGTTCGGCCCGCCGTCGGCGCTCGGCCACCTGTGGTCGCTGGCCGTGGAGGAGCAGTTCTACCTGGTCTGGCCGTGGCTGGTGCTGCTCGGCCTGGCGCTGAGCCGTCGCCGGCGGCGCCACGGGTCGAGCGAGTACTACGGGCTGGCCGCGGTGACCCTGCTGCTGGCCGCGGCGTCCGCGACGGCGATGGCGCTGCTCTACCACCCCGGCTACGACCCGACCCGGGTCTACGACGGCACCGACACCCGGGCCTTCGCGCTGCTCATCGGGGCGGCGCTGGCGTTCGCCTGGCCCAGCCGCAAGCTGCGCGCCAGCATGAGCAAGGCCAGCGTCTGGCGCCTGGACGTCGTGGGCATCGCGGGCCTGCTGGTCATCGCCGTGCTGATCTGGCGCACCACTGAGTACTCCGCGTTCTTGTACCGCGGCGGGCTGGTGCTGCTGTCGGTGGCCACCGCGATGGTCGTGGCGGCGGTGGCCGCGCCGGCCAGCCGGGTGGGCCGGATGCTGGGCGCGACGCCGGTGCGCTGGATCGGCGTCCGCTCCTACGGCATCTATCTGTGGCACTACCCGATCATCGTGCTGACCACCCCGGCCAACAGCACCGACAGCCTGGCCCGCGGCGCGCTCCAGGTGGCCGCGAGCATCGTGGTCGCCGCGTTGTCGTGGCACTTCGTGGAGGAGCCCATCCGGCATGGCGCCCTCGGGCGCTGGTGGACGGCGCTGCGCTCGACCCGGCCCGCGGCCGCCGGGGTGGACACGGCCAGCGCGGTCAGCGCGGCCGGCGAGGGCGAGGCCGCCC
>JBOHCO010001709.1:0-6705 GCA_050698895.1 Streptosporangiaceae bacterium | reverse complement strand
GGCCGGCATCGGCCCCGGCCGCCGAGCCCGCCAGTCAGCCAGCCGCCGCGGCCCCGGCCGCCAACCCGGCCATCCTGACCGCCGTCGGGCTGGGCTGGGACATGGCCGAGCTGTACGCCAGCGTCCGGCCCCGTGACCTTCACCCCCCGCCCGTGCCGCCGCACCCGTGGCGCGCGCCCGGCTGGCGGGCCCCGCCGGACCGGATCCAGCTCCAGGCCGACCTGCCCGGCCTCGGCAAGCTCCAGGACCGGCAGCACTTCGCATTACTCGCTGACCAGGTCACCGTCGCGGTGCACCAGCTCGCCGGGCGGATCACCGACGCCGGGCTGACCGTGCCCGAGCACGACGACTGGCTGGCCCTGGCCGGCCGCCGCGGCGACCCCGAGACCGACTATCGGCTGGCCCGTTCGGTGCTGCTGTTCCACGACGACCTGCTGGCCGCGCTGACCGCCGCCGATCACCAGACCGGGCTGGCCTACGGCCTGGGCCGGGCCGTCGCCGACCTGACCCTGCGGATGAGCCCCGGCCTGGTCAGGACCCGCGCTCAGCCAGCGGCGGGCCACGCCGACGCCGCCCACGCCGGCGCGGCCCCGGTGGACAAGGCCCCGGTGGACAAGGCCCCGGTGGACAAGGCCGCGTTGGACAAGGCCGCGTTGGACAAGGCCCCGTTGGACAAGGCCCCGTTGGACAAGGCCGCCGCGGCCAAGGCCACGGCGGACGCCCGGATGAAGGCGCTGACCGACGACCTGCGCGATGGCCGGGTCGACGCCATCTCCGGCTGGCTCAAGGAACTGCACACCGCGCTGCCGCCGCACGTGGCCGGCGCGATGATCGGCTCCATCCGGCAGTGGCAGCTGTGGGCGGCCAGCCCCATGTGGCAGGGCGCGCCGCTGGACTGGCAGGCGCACGGCCGCGAGGTCGAGCACGCCCTCACCGTCCAGGGCCAGCGGTGGCGGCTGCTGCTGACCGGCCAGGTCAACCCGCTGGACCAGATGAGCCCGGACGACTACGTCCAGGCGGCCGGGTTCTTCGTCGGCCGGGTGCGGCAGATCCTGCAGCGGCTCATCGCCCAGTACTGGCCCTGGGTGGCGGTGGCCACCCTGGTCATGGTCATCGCGGTGGCCGGGTCGCTGGTCCTGCTGCACTCCTCCGCGGCCAAGGGCATCGGCGTCGCCGTCTCGGTCTTCGGCTGGCTCGGGATCACCGGCGGGTCGCTGTCGGGTGCCCTGACGCGGACCGTCAGCCACGTGGAGTCCTCGCTGTGGCAGGCCGAGCTGGACCTGGCCGCCGCCTGGGCCAACACCACGCTGCCCGACGCCGACGCCGACCGGCAGCTGCGCGAGGCGCCGCCGCCCAAGGTCAGCCTGTCCCGCCGGGCATCCCCGCCCGCGCCCAGTACGGCCCGCCCGGCCCGGCCGCCCGCGCCCCGGCCGCCCGCGCCCTGACCGTCCGCGGCCTGACCGCCATCCGGGCCTACAGGCGCTCGGTATGCCACCGCCAGCCGTGCCCGGCGTCGCACACCGGCCGGACGATCGCCGGCTCGGCGGTGTCCGACAGCTCGGTCATCACCTTGAGCAGCTGGCGGTGAAAGTCATCGGGGGCGTGGACGCGGTCCGGCACATCGCCGTGGACCAGCGTCACGGTCGTCTGGTCGCCTCCGGACAGCCGGACGGTGATGTTGCCGTTGTAGTCGCGGCCGACGCCGGCGATCGCGGCGGCGCGAACGATGTCACTGCCATCGTCCTTGGCCACCCACACATCCGCGGCGCTCATGTTCCCCTCCCTGCTCGCTCTGGTGTGCCTGGCGGCTCTGCCGTGCCTGCTGGCCCTGCCGTGCCTGGCGGCCCTGCCGTGCCCGCTGACTCTGCCGTGCCGTTCCCGGCCAGCAGGGCCAGCATCTCGCCGATGGTGCGCTCCCGGCTGGTGGGCTCGCGCAGCGGCAGGTGGGCCTGCACCTCGTAGCGGTTGCGGCGGCCGTCCCGCTGCTTGACGATGTAGCCGGCCTCGGTCAGGTCAGTGACGATGCCGAAGGCGCTGCGCTCGGTGATGCCCAGGCTGGCCGCGATGTCGCGCAGCCGCATCCCGGGGTCGCGGGCAATGCACAGCAGCACGCGGCCGTGATTGGTCAGGAAGGTCCAGCCGGTCGCCGTCAACGCTTGCCCGTCGATTCTGGAAATAGTTTGCTAGTCTTCTGCATCCACTGTAACATCGGCCGCGAGGCGCCCGTGACCAGCTTCGGGTCACCGTTCCGCCTTCCTGAGGAGACTTGTCATGGCCGTCGGCCTCGTTCCTGGCCTGGCTGTCACCTTCCGGGCCGAGTGCGGCTACACCATCGCCGCCCTGACCGGGAAACTCGATCTCGCCGCGGCGCCCGCGCTCCGGGAGCAGCTGTGGCGCATCCTGCGGCCCGCCGCCAGCCGGCTGGTCATCGACCTGTCAGCGGTCAGCCACGCCGACGTCAGCGGCCTCACGGTCATGGTCGGGACCGGGCGCCGCGCCCGGCTGCTCGGCGGCTTCCTGCGCCTGGCCGCGCCGGCGCCCGCGGTGACCGGGACCCTGCAGGAAACCGGACTCAGCCGGCACTTCGATGTCTACCCCACGGTCGGGGCCGCGATCAGCGGCGCCGCGCTGGCCGCCTCGCGCTGACGCGCCCGCCAGCGCGACGCGGACCGTTCCGGCCCGTCATGCTCCGCTCTGCGGTGCCGGGCGGTGCCGGTAGAACTCCAGCCGCTCGGCCGGCAGCGGGGCGTTGCCCAGGATCAGGTCGGCCGCCTTCTCCGCCATCATCATCACCGGCGCGTAGATGTTCCCGTTGGTCACGTAGGGCATCGCCGACGCGTCCACCACCCGCAGCCCGTCGACCCCGCGCACCCGCATGCTGGCCGGGTCCAGCACCGCGTCCTGGCCCGTGCCCATCTTGCAGGTGCACGACGGGTGCAGCGCTGTCTCCGCGTCCCTGGCCACCCAGTCCAGGATCTGCTCGTCGGTCTCCACCTCCGGGCCCGGCGACAGCTCCCCGTCGTTGTACTGATCGAAGGCCGGCTGGTTGAGGATGTCGCGGGCCACGCGGATCGCCTCGACCCACTCCCGCCGGTCCTGCGCCGTGGACAGGTAGTTGAACCGCAGCGCCGGGTGCCGCCGCGGGTCGGCCGAGGTGATCTGGACCGAGCCCCGCGCGTCGGAGTACATCGGGCCGATGTGCACCTGGTAGCCGTGCCCGCCCGCCGGGACCGAGCCGTCGTAGCGGATCGCGATGGGCAGGAAGTGGAACATCAGGTTGGGGTAGGCCACGTCCTCGTTGCTGCGCGCGAAGCCGCCGCCCTCGAAGTGGTTGGTCGCGCCCGGGCCGTGCCGGAGGAACAGCCAGTCCGCCCCGACGAACGGCCGCATGCGCCAGCGCAGCGCCGGCTGCACCGAGACCGGTAGCTTGCACCCGTACTGGATGTAGACCTCCAGGTGGTCCTGGAGGTTCTGGCCCACCCCAGGCAGGTCCTGCACCACGCCGATGCCCAGCTCGCGCAGGCGGTCGGCCGGCCCGATCCCGGACAGCTGGAGCAGCTGCGGCGAGTTGATCGCCCCGCCGCACAAGATCACCTCGGCCGCCCTGGCCCGGCGCACCCCGCCCGGGCCCGCCCGGTACTCCACCCCCACCGCGCGGCCGTTCTCGACCAGGACCCTGGTCACCAGCGCCCGCGTCTGGACCTGGAGGTTGGGCCGGCTCATCGCCGGGTGCAGGTAGGCCCGCGCGGCGCTCAGCCGCCGGCCCCGGTGCACGTTCCGGTCGAACGGCGCGAAGCCCTCCTGCCGATACCCGTTGACGTCGTCGGTGAGCTGGTACCCGGCCTCCTGCACGGCCTCGAAGAAGGCCGTGAACAGCGGGCTGCTGGCCGGCCCGCGCTCCAGCACCAGCGGCCCCTCGTGCCCGCGCCACCGCCCCCCGCCGGCCAGGCAGTTCTCCATCTTCTTGAAGTACGGCAGGCAGTGCGCGTAGTCCCAGCTCTCCATGCCGGGGTCGGCCGCCCAGCGCTCGTAGTCCAGCGGGTTGCCGCGCTGGAAGATCATCCCGTTGATGCTGCTGGACCCGCCGAGCAGCTTGCCGCGGGCGTGGTAGATCCGACGCCCGTTCATGTGCGGCTCGGGCTCCGACTCGTACTTCCAGTCGTAGAGCCGGTTGCCGATCGGGTAGGTCAGCGCGGCGGGCATGTGGACGAACACGTCCCACGGATAGTCGGGACGCCCCGCCTCCAGCACCAGCACCCGGTTGTCGGGATCGGCACTCAGGCGGCTGGCCAGCGCGCTCCCCGCTGAGCCCCCGCCCACGATGACGAACTCATACGTCTCGCTCACCCGTGCTCCTCTCCCGGCCGGAGGCTACGGCGACCTGGCTGGATGTCGCGTTGGTAACAATATGGTGTTGCTGTCCAGGTGTGACATCAAGCTGGGCTGGGCTGGGCTGGGCTGGGGTTGGGTTGCGGTCGGGGGCTGGGGCTGGCGTTGCGGGTGGCCGGATCACGCGCTGCGGCCGGGCCGGAAGGCACCGCTTCATGATCCCGGAAATCCGTCCGCGAATATCGCTGACCGATTTCCGCGATCATGACGGCCCCTATTAGGGACGGCTGGTAAGGGGGATCCAGGCCGGCCTGGTGCGGGACGGACGGCGCCGACGGGGCGGACGGGGCCGCCGGGACGCCGGGACGCCCGAGACCATCCCGCCTGGGCTCGCCTGGCCTGGATGTACCGAAACCCACCGGGGCAGTAGCGGGAAATCCACAGCCGATCATGACGTCCAGTCGATGGCGGGCGGGCGGACTGAGGCGCAGACCGGGTGGCCGCCGGGGTCGGTCAGGCGGAGGCGGCCGACGAGCAGGCCCCGGCTCAGGGCGGCGTCGAGCACGGCCGGTCGGATCGCGTCGAGCTGCAGCTTGGCCCGGCGGAACATTCGTGAACGCGCCGCCGGCATCGACGGCCACCCAGTTCAGGTAGATGAACCGGCCGCCGGGCGGGCCTGGATGTAGGGGCCGCGGAGATCGGTGCCCGCCCCGGCCGGGCTGGCCGCGCAGTCCAGCGTCCAGGTGGCCGAGGGCGCGTCCCCTGGCACCAGGCCGAGGAGCTCGTCGCGCCGGGTGCGGTGCTGGACGCCGACGTGGGCGTTGTGGCGGGCGCCGGGGGAGTCTTGGCTCGGGTAGAACGAGCCGCCGGGCAGGTCGAAGCCCTCGATCCGGATCTGCATCAGCCCAGTATCAGCAGCGGGCGGCGGCAAAGGAATCTGGCCGGCTGGGCGTTCATAGGGCGTGGAGCAAGAATTCGCCGAGTTCTACCAGGCCAACCGCGATGACTGCCTGCGGATCGTGCTGCTCAACGTGGGCGACCGGCAGCTCGCCGAGGATCTCGTCGCGGAGGCGTTCACCCGGGCGTGGATGTCCTGGCGGAAGGTCCGCCAGCACCCCGCGCCGCGGGCCTGGGTGGTGCGCACGGCGCTGAACGCCCACGTGAGCTGGTGGCGTCGTCGCCGGCGTGAGGTCGTGCTTGATCACGACGACGTCGCGTCGGCCCCCAGGATCAGCCGATCAGCGGTGACCTGCTGGCCGCGCTGCGCGCCCTGCCCGCGCGTCAGCGCGAGGTGGTCACGCTGCGGCTGCTGCTCGACCTGGACGCCGACACCACGGCCAGGGTCCTCGGCATCGCGCCGGGTACCGTCCACACGCACCTGCACAGAGCGGTGGCCACGCTGCGCGGTGCGCTGCCGAATCACCATGATCAGGAGATCAGGAAATGAACGAGCACACCCAGCTCAACGTGGTGCAGGACTCGCTGGCCGCGGCGAGGGACTCACTCACCGAGGTGCACATGAGCACGCCGGCGGACACGATCATCCGGCACGGCCGGGTCCGGCGCTGGCGGCGGGGGCTCGGCGGCCTGGCCGCCACCGCCGCCGTGGCCGTCGGCGCGACGCTGGCCATCACCGGGCTGGCCTCGCCGGCCAGCCACCCGTCCGGGCCGGCCGGCGGGGCCCAGCTGACCGCCTGGACGGTTACCCGGCAGGCCGACGGCAACGTCCACGTCACGGTCCGCCAGCTGCGCGACCCGGCCCGGCTGCAAGCCAGGCTCCGCGCCGACGGCGTCCCGGCCAGCGTCACCTACCTCCAGCACCCGAACCCGGCCTGCCATCCCTACGAGCACGTCGCGCCGCCGCCTGGGCTGGCCGGCCGCCAGCATGTCCCGTTCCGGGTCGCGGCCCGGCTCATGAGCCGGGTGACCCACGGCGTAGTGCGGCTCGAGCCGGGAGGGCGGGGGCTGGGCGCGACCGACCACTTCGTGATCATTCCGGCGGCGCTGCCCCATGGGACCGGACTGCAGATCGGTGCCCGCGTCTCTCCGGCGATGATCGGATTGCGCTTCGGCCTGGTGCACGTCAGCCAGCCGTGCACGGGAGGCTGAGCCGACCGCCTTGTTAATTGCCTTGATCAAGGACCGCGCTCGGTCCACTTGGGCTGAGCGCGGTCCGGGTGCCAGGATGGGGAGTTATCGCGGGATGACGAGGGGAGTGAGACATGATCGTGGCCATCATTGCCGTCATCTTCGCGCTGGCGGCCGGGGCCGCGGCCGTCCTCGTCCTGGTCCGCGGGGTGAGCCGGGACCCGGAGAATCAGGTCTGGGGCAGCCCGCCGGACGAGAAGCCCGGCCGGGACTCGGGCCGGGCCGGCC
>JBOHCO010001708.1:0-2319 GCA_050698895.1 Streptosporangiaceae bacterium | reverse complement strand
GGCCGGCCCGGCCCTGATCGGCGCGGCGGGAGCAGGGCTCCTGGCCTCGGCCTCCTTCGTCACGGACCCGGTCAGCGGGTATCCGCCGGGAACACCCGATGCCCTCGGGCACCCTAGCCGCACGGGGACGATTCACAATCTGTCCGCCGTCCCGGTGTTCCTGGGCCTGCCGGCGGCCGCGGTCGCCTCGGGCTGGCGGTCGCGACGCAGCGGCCAGCCCGGGTTCGGGCTCTACAGCGCGGGCACCGCCGTCGTCATGCTGGCGGCGGTAATCCTGGCCAGCGCGGGCTTCGGCCAGGCACCCCGGCTGGTGGATCTCGGCGGGCTGTTCCAGCGCGTCAGCATCATCTCCGGCTTCGCCTGGCTCACCGCCGTCTCTGCCCGGGCCCTGCGGCGTGCTCCCGGCCACCGCGGCTGACGCAAGGGGAGACCATCGGCGCTGGTCACCGCGGCCATCAGGTGCGACCATGAGGTGATGGCAGGCGATGCGAACAATCCGGCGCGGCAGTTCGCCGCCGCGTGGCGCACGGCTACGGCCGCGCTGGGCCAGTGGGGCGAGCAGGTAGCGTCGGCGAGCGCCGAGGCCGCGGCCAAGCTGGATCCGGCGATGCGTGCCGCGCTGGACGCAGCTCGTTCGGCGCTATCCGGGGACTGGGGGGCCTGCCAGTGCCCGTGCGCCCGCGCGCACCCTCAGGACCAGGGCGTGTGCGATGGCCGCGCGGTCCTGACCCGGCGGGTGGACGAGACGGACATGCCGCTGTGCGCGCCGTGCGCGGTGGCCCAGGGCGTCGCCGAGATGCCCCTTTAGGCCGGAAGGCAGCGGCTTCCGCAGCTGCCCGGCGTCTCCGCGGAAGCGCTTTGTGAAAACGTGCACAAGCCGCTTTCGCGGAAGCGCGCCCGGCCGGCATTGCGCTCATTGATCTGATGTCGGCGAGTGCGGGATCCCGCGGCTCATGATTCTAGTCGAACTTATATTTGAGATAGAGCTACAAGCTGTTAATATCCTCAGGATAGCGACGATGGGCGGAGGCCTCATGACGCGACGCGCGGAGCTACCTGACCCGGCTGGCCGGGGTCTCACTCCGCGTCAGCGCGACATCGTCGAGGTCATCGAGGACTCGGTCCGGCGCTGCGGCTACGCGCCCACCTTGCGGGAGATCGGCCAGGCGGTGGGCCTGACGAGCACATCGAGCGTCGCCTACCAGCTTTCGAAGCTGGAAAACAAGGGCTGCCTGAGCCGCGGTGCCCGCCGGCCGCGCACCGCGGTGGTGCTCCCGTTCACCGATCCCGGCGCCGATCCAGGTGCTCGGCAGCACGCCGATCGACGCCGGGCGGACACCGGCGGCCAGCGGGTGGCCCGGGTGCCGCTGGTCGGCCGCATCGCCGCGGGCGGCCCGATCCTGGCTGACCAGTCGATCGAGGACATCATCCCGCTGCCCAGGCAACTGGTCGGCGAGGGTGACCTGATGATGCTCCGGGTCGTCGGCGACTCGATGATCGGCGCGGCGATCGCCGACGGTGACCTGGTCGTGGTCCGCCGGGAGAGTGATGTCGAGAACGGCGACATCGTGGCCGCGACGTTCGAGAGCGACACGTCGGGAGACCGGGAGGCGACGGTCAAGACCATCAAGAGGGACGCCGGGCATGTCTGGCTGATACCGCACAACCCCGCCTATGTCCCGATCCTGGGCGACGAGGCCACGATCCTCGGCAAGGTGGTGGCCGTGCTGCGCCGGATCTGACGCGGGCGGGGTGGTGCGTTCTCAGGGTTGGCGGGCGAGGCGGTCGAGCGGGCTCAGGCGGGTCAGGCGGGTCAGGCGTCCCGGCGGCGGAGCAGCCAGGCGGCCAGGCCCGTCAGGACGACGGTGTAGAGGCAGAACAGGCCGAATCCGGTCCACGGCGCGAGCGAGCCGGGGCTGGGGTGCACGGCGGTGACGTCAGCGCCGACGTTCTCGGGCAGGTTCCTGCGGATCCGCTGGACGACCTGACGCCGCGTCCTGGCCGTGCTCTGGTACCTGCGCACCTGACCGCCAGCCGTCCCTAAGGCCGGGCGCCGTCCGCTCAGGCCAGTCGGCTGGCGGAACAGGGAATCTGCCCGATGTGACGGGCCGGTCCTTAGGGCGAGTGTGGGTGGTGCGGGACCCGGAGGAGGACCCGCACCGAGGAGGAATCTCATGCACTCCCATGTGCTGCTGAGCCGACCTGACCCCCGGCCCGCGGGCATCGTCCGGCGGCTCGCCCGCCGGGCTGACACCTTCGTGGCCGCCGGCTGGCAGGCTCGCCGCCGGCCCGCTGCGCCCTGGGTGAGCTGGGAGACAT
>JBOHCO010001707.1:0-1698 GCA_050698895.1 Streptosporangiaceae bacterium | reverse complement strand
CCAAGGTGGCCGACCCGGAGGCCGGCGGGCACACCCGGTGTACCGCGCCCATCAACCTGGCCGGCCTTCCGGCCCTGGCCCTGCCGGTACCCAGCAGCCACGGGCTGCCGGCCGGCCTCCAGCTCATAGGCCCGCCGGGCAGCGAGGAGCTGCTGCTAGCCACCGGGGCCGTGATCGAGGCGGCAGCGGGCTACCGGCAGCCCTGACGGCTCGGGCGGCTCGGGCGGCTCGGGCGGCTCGGGCAGGCCTGACGGGTCAGACAGGCCAGGCAGGGCTGGCGGGTCAGGCGGTCACGGCGCTGGCCTCGGTGCCCGTGGCGCGCTCGGACGCCCGCCAGCAGAACCAGGCCACCACCGTCCGGTACGGGTGGTAGGGCTCGCCCAGGGCGTCGAGCTGCTTGGGCGTCGGCATGGCTATCCCCCAGGCCAGCCCGTAGCCGCGGCGCACGCCCAGGTCACCGGTGGGCCAGATGTCCAGGCGCCGGAGCTGGAACATCAGGAACATCTCGGCCGACCACTTGCCGATGCCCTTGACCGTGCTCAGCCGGGCCACGATCTCGTCGTCGCTCTGCCGGGCCAGCCGCCGCGTGTCCAGCTCGATGGTGCCGTCCAGCACCTTGCCGGCCAGGTCGCGCAGCGACTCGGCCTTGCGGCCCGACAGGCCGGCGGCGCGCAGTTCCTCGGGCGTGAGCGCCATCATCCGCTCGGGGGAGACGTCGCCCAGGGCCGTGGTCAGCCGGCCGTGGATGGCCCGGGCCGCGGCCCCGGCCAGCTGCTGGTAGGTCACCGACCGGACGAGGGCCGGGAAGTTGCCGTCCCGCGGTATGCGGAAGTCGGGCACGCCGAACTCCTCATACAGCCCGGCGATCACCGGGTCGCGCTCGGCCAGGATCCTGGCCGCCTCCTCGGGCCTGACCTTCGCAGTCACTGGCGCCTCCTTGGTGACCCGCTCCGCAGCGTGCCCGCTATTCTCCCCGCACCTACCGTCGGTTAAGAGGCCGGCGCGGCCGATACTTCGGTCCAGCCAGCGACAATAGGCCGGTGACCAGTGACGCGACCCGCCCGCCCGGCGATCAGGCGACCGGCGCCCGGGTGTCAGCCGCGCTCGCGGACGCGGCCACCATCGGGCCGTTCTTCGCCCTGGGCACGCAGGCCGCCGCCCCCGGCTGGCGGCCCGCCACCGCCTGCTACCGGCCCGGCCCGGACGGCTTCCTGGCCCAGGCGACCGCCCGGCTGCCCGCCGCCGAGCCACGAGTGGCGGCCTCCATCGCCCAGCAGGCCTACGCCGCCCGTCTCTGGTCCCCCGTGCTGGCCAGCGCCCTGCTCCACGCAGTCGTGCCCGACCTCACCCACCTCCAGGTCCGCACCCCCGACACTCATCAGGTCCGCAGCCCAGACCCGGCCTCCACGCTGACGCTGGCCCTGGACTGGCCCGCGGGCCGGCCGGCCCCGGACCTGGCCGCGGCGGCCGAGCTGAGCTACCAGGTCGTCGTGACAGCGCATCTCGAGCCCCTGGCCCTGGCTCTCAGCGGCGAGGTCGCCGACGGCCTCCTGTGGGGCAACGCCGCCTCCGCGCTAGCCGGTGCCCTGGGCGTGCTGATCGGGGCCCGCCCCGCCGTCCGCGCCCCCGCCACCGCGCTGGCCGCGGCCCTCCTGGATCACGGCCGGCTCTCCGACACCGGCGAGCTTGGCGTGACCG
>JBOHCO010001706.1:0-5258 GCA_050698895.1 Streptosporangiaceae bacterium | reverse complement strand
GCGCGTACTGGCCGCGGACCAGCTCGCCGGCCTTGGCCGACCAGGGCAGCAGCTCGGCGTCGAGCACGAGCCAGTCGGTGTCCAGCTCGGTCCACAGCCCGGCCGCGGTGATCGCCGCCCGGATCCGGTCCAGGACCTGACCCGCCAGCACCGGATCGGCGAAGAACGCGCGCCCCGTGCGGGTGTAGATCACCCCGGAACCCGCCACCCCGAACTGCCGCGCCCCGGCCTCGGCGTCGCGGCACGCGATGACGACCGCGCGCGAGCCCATGTGCTTTTCCTGCGCGACGACCTGGGCCACTCCGGCGCTCCGGTAGGCGGCGAAGGCATCGCGCGGGTGCTCCAGCAGGTCCCCGGAGCTCGCGGCGGCCGGCGGCGACATGGTCGGCGGGAGGTAGACCAGCCAGCGCGGGTCGAGGGCGAACCGGCTCATCACCTCCAGCGCGGCGAGCGCGTTCTCCTCGCGGATGGTGACGGTCTGCCCGGTCAGCCGGGTGGCCACGATCCGCTTGCCGAGCACGTCGGTGATGTTCAGCTCCGCGGCCGCCCGGGCAGGGACCGCGGCGGGCGCGGCGAGCGGCCGGACCGGCTCGAAGTAGACCTGCCGGGCCGGGACGCTGACGATCTCCCGCTCCGGGTACCGCAGTGCCGTCAGGCGGCCGCCGAACACGCAGCCGGTGTCCAGGCAGATGGTGCCGTTGACCCACTCGGCCTCAGGCACGGGCGTGTGGCCGTAGACGACCATGGCCCGGCCGCGGTAGTCCCTGGCCCACGGGTAGCGGACCGGCAGGCCGAACTCGTCGGTCTCCCCGGTGGTGTCGCCGTACAGCGCGAAGGAGCGCACCGCCGCCGACGCCCGGCCGTGCATGGCCTCGGGCAGCCCGGCGTGGGCCACCACCAGCCGGCCGTCGTCCAGCACCACGTGGCCGAGCAGCTGGTCCATGAACGCCGTGGCCCGGGTGGTGAACTCGGCGGGCTCGGCGGCCAGCTGGGCCAGGCTCTCGGCCAGGCCGTGGGACACGGTGACGTTCCGGCCGCGCAGCGCGCGGACCAGCTTGGCCTCATGGTTGCCGGCCACCGACAGGCCCGTGCCGGCCGCGGTCATCCCCATCACCAGCCGCAGTACCGCCGGCGTGGCCGGCCCGCGGTCCACCAGGTCGCCGACGAACACCGCCGTGCGGCCCTCGGGGTGCGCCGCCGAGCCGCCGTCGGCGGCGACCTGGTAGCCCAGCCGCTCCAGCAGCCCGGCCAGCTCGTCGTAGCAGCCGTGCACGTCGCCGATGATGTCGAACGGGCCGTGCTCGGACCGCCGGTCGTTCCACAGCGGCTCGCGCTCGACGGCGGCCGCGGCGATCTCCGGCTCGCCGTCCAGCACGTAGACCCGGTGGAAGCCCTCGCGGCGCAGGCCGCGCAGGCTCCGGCGGAGCTGGTCGCGCTGCTGGCGGAGCACATGGCCGCCGAAGCTGCGGTCCGGGCGGGCGGCGTTGCGCTCCGCGCAGGTGCGCTCGGGCACGTCCAGGACGATCGCCACGGCCAGCACGTGATGTCGCCTGGCCAGCGCGATCAGCGACTGCCGGGCCGCGGCCTGGACACTGGTCGCGTCGATGACCGTCAGCCGGCCCGCGTCGAGCCGCTTGCCCGCGATGAAGTTCAGCACCTCGAAGGCGGCCGCCGTGGCGGCCTGGTCGTTCTCGTCGTCGCTGACCAGCGCCCGGCAGAAGTCCGAGGAGATCACCTCCGTGGGCCGGAAGTGCCGGGCGGCGAACGTGGACTTGCCCGAGCCGGAAATGCCGATCAGAGCGACCAGCGACAGCTCCGGGATCTTGATCTGGCTCATCGGGTGAACACCGCCAGCTGGGTCGGGCGGCCAAGCCGCTGGTCCTCGGGGCCGATGCCGGACACGGCGACCTGGTAGCCGTGCCGGGCCGCCACCCCGGCGGCCCAGTCCGTGAACTCGGCCCGGGTCCACTCGAACCGGTGATCCCGGTGCCGGGTGGCGCCCGCGGCCAGGCCGGGGAACAGCTCGTTGTACTCCGAGTTGGGCGTGGTCACCACCACGGTTCCGGGCTGCGCCCAGCCGAACACCGACCGCTCGAGCGGGCCCAGCCGCGGCGGGTCGATGTGCTCGATCACCTCCATCAGGACCGCGGCGTCAAAGCCGGCCAGCCGGCTGTCGCGGTAGGTCAGCGAGCCGCTGAGCAGGTCCACCCGGGCCCGCTCCCGCGGCGAGAGCTGGTCCAGGTGCAGTCGCCGGGCCGCGACCTGGAGCGCCCGGTGCGACACGTCCAGCCCGGTGACCTCCGCGAGCTGAGGCAGCCTGAGCAGCGCGGTCATCAGCTTTCCTGACCCGCAGCCCAGGTCGAGCACCCGCCGGGCGCCGCTGGCCGCGACCGCCTCGGTGACCGCCGCGATCCGCTGGTCGTGCAGGCCGATCCGGGTGTCCGCAGCCTCCTCGGCGGCATCCTGCTCGGCGTCGGCCCGATCCGGGTCGCCGCCCTCATCGGCGACCAGGGCGGCCAGCGCGTCCCTGGTCAGCCGCCGGTCGTGGCGCAGGTAGCGCCGCGCGATCAGCTCCCGCTCGGGGTGCGCGGCCAGCCACTGGCCGCCGCGCCGCAGCAGCTTCGTGACCTCGTCGCCGCCGACGAAGTAGTGCTTGTCATCGTCGAGCACCGGCAGCAGCACCGACACGTGCTGAAGAACGTCGGCCAGCCGGGCCGTGCCGGCCAGCGTCACGGCCAGGTAGTCGCTGTCGCCCCAGGCCGGGAACTCAGGATCCAGCGGCAGCGCCCGGGCGGTGACCGAGTAGCCGAGCGGCTCGAACAGGCGGCGCAGCAACGGCTCGCCGCCCCGGCAGGGCAGCACCGGCACGCCGATCTCGAGCGGGATGGCCAGCGCGGCCAGCTCCGGCCGCTCCTTGCTCCGGCCGCTCAGCGCGGTGCCCAGCAGCTTGGCCAGGGCCACGCACAGGAACGACGACGCCGCGTACGGCCGGTCGTTCACGTAGCTGCCCAGCGCGAACTGGCGGGTCGCCGCGGAACCGCCGCGGACCAGGCCGACCGGGTCGATGTCCAGCAGCAGCGCCGCGCAGCACCGCTGCTCGGTCGCCTCCGGATAGAACAGGTGCGCCGTGCCGAAGCTCAGCTCGGCCTCATGCCGGCGGCCGGGGTTCTTATGCAGCAGATAGCCCAGGTCGGTAGCGGGCTGGTGAGTAGTGGCGATGGTCAGGAGCAAAGGCACTCCGAAGGTTCTGGCGACGTGGCGTGTTCGTGAGTCAGCCTGCCGTAATTATGGATGGGAAGCCACCGAGAATGCCTGCCCCGGACATCTCCAGCCCGTACGATGCGCTCAGTCCGTAATCGGCGGATAGCGGGGAATCGCTCGGTAGAGCGGGGGAGACAGCGTGATTGTCCGGCGGATGTACTCGGTACCTGAGCACATCACGATGTTCGGCGCCGCGGCCGGGATGGCGGGTGCGGTCTACCCCATGATCATGGCGCACACCGGGGGCCAGGGTCTCCCGTGCCTGCTGCGGACGCTGACCGGCGTGCCGTGCCCGTTCTGCGGCCTGACCACCGCCACCGTCGCGCTCACCCACGGCGAGTGGGGCGTCGCCGTCCGGACCAGCCCGCTCGCCTACCTGGTCGCCGCGCTGGCGGTCGGCACGGCTCCCGTCCTGGTGGCCCGGACCACCGGCCGGGTGGGACCGCCGCGCCGCTGGCCGGCGGCCGCCCGCAAGCGCACCAGCCGGATCGTCGCGGTCATCGTGGCGGCCAGCTGGGTGTTCCAGCTCCATCGGTTCGGCTTCCTGTAAGGGCCGTCCCGCGACACTTTCGCGGACGGCCCGTCCCTCATGTCAGAAAGGCTTCCAGTGACCGACTATCCCGGATACCCCCCTCCCCCCGCCGGCGGAGACCCCCCTCCTCCGCCTGGTGGCGCAGATCCTCCCTCCGGCGGCTATCCCGGCCAGCCCGGCGGCTATCCCGGCCAGCCCGGCGGCTATCCCGGCCAGCCCGGCGGCTATCCCGGCCAGCCCGCCGTCGTCCCTTACGCCAACTGGGGCCAGCGCGCGGGCGGCTACCTGATCGACGTGGTTCCCGTCGCGATCCTGGCCTGGATCGGCATCAGCATCAGCCTGACCGTCTACCTGCTGTTCCTGCTCGTCGGCCTCGTCTACACCGGCTACAACCGCTGGTATCTCGGCGGCACGACGGGTCAGTCCTTCGGCAAGCGCGCGCTCAGCCTGCGCCTCATCAGCGAGCAGACCGGCCAGCCGATCGGCCCGCTGATGGCGTTCGTCCGCGACATCTGCCACATCCTCGACAGCCTGGCCTGCTACGTCGGCTGGCTGTTCCCGCTGTGGGACGCCAAGCGCCAGACCTTCGCCGACAAGATCCTCAACACGATCGTCATCCCCGCCTGATCTCGCGGCGCCCCGGGCCGCCGACGGTGATCCAGTCCGCCGCGGCCCGGGCTGCCGCCTGGTCCTGGGCGATCCCGGCCGCCTCGGTCGGCTGCCCGCTGGACAGCACGACCATCAGCAGCCGCTGGTCATCGTGGTCCACGACGCCGATGCTGTTGACCACCCACAGGGATGGGTCCGGCAGCCAGCCGTTCTTGATCGTCAGCACGCTGCCGGGGCTCGCCGCCGCGGACACCCCCCAGTTCTGGCCCGAGATGACGTTCCGCATCAGGTCCAGCTCATAGTCGCGCGAGCGCGCGTCCAGCGGCGAGCCCGCCGTCGTGAGGGCCCGCAGCAGCCGCAGCTGGTCGCCCGCGGTGGTAGTCGTCAGACCCCAGTAGCCACCCGGCCCCGGCGTGGTGTGCCGGAGGCCCAGGCTCGCGTCCGCGGTGGCCAGGCCGCCGCCCGCGCCGATGGCGGTCCACAGGTCCGTGGCCGCGTCGTCGCTGCTGGTCTCGATCATCTGGGTGGCCAGGTCCGCGTCGGCGTCGCTGAGCGGCGTCCCGGCGCGCTGGCCGGCGAGCAGCAGGCTGGCCAGGATGTCCACCTTCACGATGCTGGCGGTGTGAAAGCCGAGGCGGCCCCCGTAGACGGCGGTGACGCCGGTGCTGACGTCCGAGACCCCCACGGCCAGGTCCCCGGTCTGCGTCCGCCGCACCGGGGTCAGCGCCGCGGCCAGCCGCCGATCCCATCCCGCGCGTAATCCGCCCGGGCCGCCCGGGCCGCTCGGGCCGCTCGGGCTGCTTGACCTGCTCGGCGCGCTCGATCTGCTCGGCGCGCTCGACCCGCCCGCCCGGGC
>JBOHCO010001705.1:0-8841 GCA_050698895.1 Streptosporangiaceae bacterium | reverse complement strand
AACCGCCCGCGATGGCTGATGGCTCCTGTTGATCGCCGCGCCGGCGGCGAGGACGGGAGCGCAGCATGGACACGTGGCCTGAATCCAGGCCCGGCGAGGACCGGCTGCACGGGAGCCTGCTGTCCGGCGATGCGGCCGGACCGCCAGGACCAGGCGGGCCCGCCGACCAGGAGGTTCTCGCCGATCTCCGGCTCGATCAGGTCATCGCGAAGGTCGCCGGGGACCGGGACGAGCGGGACCTGATCACCGGCCTGCTCGGCCAGCCGGTCCGCGACCTCGGCACGCTCCGGTACCGGCACGAGGTGTTCCGGGACCTGGACGAGCCCGGGCTGTTCCAGGCGGCCGGCCAGTTCGCCGCGCGACTGCAGCAGGTCCGCGGTCACCTGGCGCAGCTGGCGGGAATGAACTCAGGCCCCCAGCGAGAAGGCTGGTTCCTCGACGCGGCGGCGATCTACTGCGACGCGATCCGGGCCTTCGCGGCCGAACTGGAGACGCGGACGGTCGCCTCGCGGGGGCTGACCGCGTTCCGCGGCTACCTGGCGGAGTACATCCAGTCGGCGGCGTTCGGGCGGCTCGCCGCCGACACCGCCGCCCGCCAGGCCGACCTGGGCGCCATCACCTACCAGGTCCGGGTCAAGGGCTCGCGGGTGGAGGTGAGCCGGCACGACGGCGAGCCCGACTACAGCGCGGAGATCGAGAAGACCTTCGAGCGGTTCCAGCAGGGCGCGGTCAAGGACTACCGGGTGCGGTACCGGACCCGGCCCGGCATGAATCACGTCGGCCAGCAGATCCTGGACCTGGTCGCGCGCCTGTTCGCCGACGAGTTCGGCGCGCTGGCCGCCTACTGCCGCGAGCACGCGCAGTTCATCGATCCGGCCGTCGCGCAGCTGGACCGCGAGATGCAGTTCTACCTGGCCTACCTGGATTACATCCGGCCCTTGCGCGCGGCCGGGCTCAGCTTCTGCTACCCGGAGCTGAGCACCGGATCGAAGGAGGTCTTCGCCTCCGGCACCTTCGACCTGGCGCTCGCGGCCCGGCTCACCGCGGCCGGCCAGACGGTGGTCACCAACGACTTCCGCCTGGCCGGCCGGGAGCGCGTCATGGTCGTCTCCGGGCCGAACCAGGGCGGCAAGACCACCTTCGCCCGGACCTTCGGCCAGCTGCATCACCTGGCCGGCACGGGCGGGCCGGTGCCGGGCAGCGCGGCCCGCCTGTTCGTGCCCGATCAGGTCTTCACCCACTTCGAGCGCGAGGAGGATCTCGGCGACCTGGCCGGAAGGCTGGAGGACGACCTGCTGCGGATCCAGAAGGCCCTGCTGGCGGCGACGGGCGACAGCGTCGTGATCATGAACGAGATCTTCACCTCGACCACCGCCAGCGACGCCCGGTTCCTCGGGGAGAAGGTGCTCGCGAAGGTCATCGAGCTGGACCTGCTGTGCGTCTACGTGACCTTCATCGACGAGCTGGCCTCGATGGGCCCCGCCGTGGTCAGCGTGACCAGCACGATCGTCCCGGACAACCCCGCTGAGCGCACCTTCAAGGTGGTACGCAAGCCCGCCGACGGCCTGGCCTACGCGCTGGCCATCGCCCGCAAGCACCGCGTCACCTACGAGCAGCTGAGGGAGCGGCTCACGTGAAGGCCCGCCTGCTGCACCCGGACCAGGACTTCGACTTCGCCGCCGACCTGCCCCCCGCCAGCGGCGACCTGATCCAGGACCTGGAACTGGGCCCGATCCTGGCCGTGATGGCGGGCGGGGACAAGTTCCTGCATGACATCTCAACCCGGGTGCTGCTCACCAGCCTCACCGACACCGACGTGATCCGCTACCGTCAGCACGTCCTCGCCGACTGCACCGCCGAGCCGGCCACCATCCGCCGGATGTACGCCATCGCCGTCGGCGCCCTGGAGGACAAGCGGAAGACGTGGGGCTTCTGGCCCTCCCAGCAGCCGGCCGGCATCCTGTCCGGCGCCGTCGGCCAGCTCGAGGTCCTGATCGCCCGGCTCAGGGAACTGCGCCAGGTCGCCGACGATCACGCGGGCCGCTTCTCCTCCGCCGGGCTGACCACGCTGCTGGCCAGCCTGCAGCACGATCTGGACGACGACTACCTCGAGACGCTGACCGGGCACCTGCGGCAGCTGCGATTCCGCAACGGCGAGCTGATGAGCGCGCGGCTCGACCGGGACAACAGCGGCATCGGCTACGTCCTGCGGTCCGGGACCGCCCGGCGGAGCTGGAAGGAGCGCGTCGGGATCGAGCCCCGCACCGTCTACTCCTTCACGAGCCCGCCCCGCGACGAGGCGGGCGAGCAGGCCCTGGAGGAGATGACCAGCCGCGGCCTCAACCTGGTCGCCAACGCCGCCGCCCAGTCCGCCGACCACGTCTCCAGCTACTTCACCATGCTCCGTGCCGAGCTCGGGTTCTACGTCAGCTGCCTCAGCCTGCACGACCGGCTCTCGGCTCGCGGGCAGCCCGTGGCCTTCCCCGACCCGGCCCCCTGGAGCGCGCCGGAGTTCTCCTGTGCCGACCTGCGCGATGCCAGCCTGGCGCTGCAGACCGAGCGCGTGGTCGGCAACGACGTCACGGCCGGCGGCCGGCCACTGGTGATCATCACCGGCGCGAACTCCGGCGGGAAGTCAACCTTCCTGCGCAGCGCCGGGCAGGCCCAGCTGATGACGCAGTGCGGCCTGTTCGTCGCCGCCCGGTCCCTGCGCACCAGCGTCTGCCGCCAGGTCTTCACCCACTTCATCCGGGAAGAGGACCCCGCGATGGTCAGCGGGCGCCTCGACGAGGAACTGACCCGGATGAGCGCCATCGCCGACCAGCTCGGCCCGCACTGCCTCATGCTGTTCAACGAGTCGTTCGCGGCGACCAACGAGCGGGAGGGATCCGAGATCTCCCGCCAGGTGGTGCGGGCACTCCTGGAGGCCGGCGTCCGGGTCTTCTTCGTCACCCACCAGTTCGACCTGGCCGACAGCTTCCGCCGTGACCGGCCGGACGCCACCCTGTTCCTGCGCGCCCCGCGGCAGCCCGACGGCCAGCGCACCTTCCGGCTGGTCGTCGCCCCGCCGCTGCCCACCAGCTACGGCCAGGACATCTACGACCGCATCGGCGGCTGGCCCGGCCAGCCGCCCGGCCCGCCAGCGCCGTAGGAACGGGGACCTGCCGCCCGGGTTGCGCAGCTCGATGCCCCGGGTGCGCAGCACCCGGCGCACGGTCTCCGCCGGCGTGCCGCATAGCAGCTCAATGTGGCGCGCCGCGAGACCGCAGTCGAGGTAGAGCTCGGCGGCCAGGACAGGACTGATGCGCCGGGCGGCCGGAAAGCGCTCCCAGATCGCGCCGCCGGGCGGGACCACGGCCACGCCGTGGCGGGCCAGAGCGCGGCGGACCAGCGCGTCCGCGTAGAGGGCGGCGATGAGCTCGATCTCCGTCGGGCCGGCGGACGGCGGCCCGCCCACTCGCACGGGCAGGCCGTGGTCGCGGGCCGCCACCTCACGGCCGCGCAGCCAGGCGCGAACGGTCCGGGACGGTATGCCGGTCAGCGAGGAGATCTCGGTCGAGCTGAGCCGACCACGGACGTAAAGGTCCTCGACCAGTTCCTCCCGCGGGTCGGGCTGGCGCCTGCGGCCCGCCCCGCGCGGCTTGACCATGATCCCGGACTGGTGCAGCACCCGGCCGACTCGCTGGCGGTCAATCCCGAGGATCTCCGCGATCCGGTAGGTCGACAGCTGCTCGCACTCGTAGAGATGGCTGACGCGCTCAGCCAGACTCGCGCACACCGCATGGCCTCCTGCTAATGCAGGGACCGTTGGCGGCGTATCCGCGTTCTACGGCGAGCCCCTCCGCCGGTGCCGGTCAGGGTAGCGGATTGCGGTATCTGGTTGTCGTCGGCAGAATGGGTGTCCTGGCGATGAGGCTCGCCAACAACCGCGGATCGTCTCGCTGATGGCCTCTACCACGTGGTCCCCTGCTGGGCACTTGGGAGAGGAGAAGCGGTTGTGACTGGCATTGAGCCTGAGGCTGAGCCGCCAGGCAATGATCGTGAGCACCGTACCGGGGCCCCGCCAGGGGCGGTCCGGTGAGCCCGGTGCTGCCCATTCCGCTGGTCCAGGCGCTTCAGGTGCTGACGATCGCCGGCGCGGCACCCGGCGTCTCCGGCGTGATCGCCCGGGTCGAGGCCCGGCTTCAGGGCCGGACGGGCCCGCGGATCTGGCAGCCGTACTTCGACCTGGCCAAGCTGTTCCGCAAGGAGGCGCTGGCCCCGTACGGGGCGGGCTGGGTCTTCCTGGCCGCGCCGCTGGGCGCGATGACCTGCTATCTGACGGTGCCGCTCCTGATCCCGGTGCTGACCACCTTCGGGCTGCCGCTGGGGTACATGGGCGACATCCTGGGCGCCGGGTTCATCCTGTCGCTGGCCAGCTTCCTGGTCGCGACGGCGGCGCTGGCGACGGGCAGCCCGTACGCGCAGTTGGGGGCCAGCCGGGCCAAGACGTTCGGGGCGATCACCGAGCCGGTCGTGCTGTTCGTGGTGTTCACGGTCGCGCTGGTGACCGGGACGGACCTGCCGTACGCGCTGGCCGCGACTGTGCGGTCGTCGGCGGGCCAGATCGTCCGCCCGGCGCACCTGCTCGCGGCGGCGGCGCTGTTCATGGTCATCCTCTACGAGACCGGCCGGATACCGGTGGAGACGCACAGCGGCACGAACGAGTTCGGGATGATCGAGGAGGCCCGCCCGTTCGAGCACTCGGGTCCGTACCTCGCGCTGCTGCGGTGGGGCTCGGCGATGAAGCAGCTGATCCTCTACACCATTCTGCTCAACGTGTTCGTGGCGCCGTGGGGCCTGGCCTCCACCGCGCGGGCCGGACCGGTGCTGCTGGCCATCGGGGCGCTGGTGGCCAAGGCGGCCGGCCTGGGCGTGGTCGTGGCGGTCATCGACAACTCGTTCGCCAAGCTGCGGCTGTTCAAGATCACCGAGTTCGTGGCCGGCGCGTTCCTGCTGGCCGGCCTGGGTGTCCTGACGCTGTACCTGGGGGGTGGCTGATGGCGGGCGTGTCCGCGGCACCGGGCGTGTTCTCGGGCGGGGCCAGCGTGATCGCGGTGGGCGTGCTGCTGGCCGAGTTCGGGATGTTCCGCCAGGCGCTGCTGCGCGATCAGGTCCGGCTGTACGCGGCCCAGTCGACGCTGATCTCGGTGCTGGCGGTGGTGGTGGCCGCGGCCCGGCACCTGCCCGAGCTGTATGTCCTGGCCGGGCTGTCGTTCGCGCTGAAGGCGGTGGTGGTGCCGGCCGTGCTGCGCCGGATGCTGCGCGGGCTCGGCGCCCGCGGGGCGGGCCCGGGCTGGACGGACATCGCCGGCAGCGGCTCGCTGAGCCTGGCCACCACGGTGCTGATCGCGATCGCCGTCGCGGCGTTCGGCGTGTTCAGCATCGCCGCTCTGCCGATCCGCAGCCCGGTGCTGCCATCGACGGCGCTGGCCATCTCGGTCGCCGTGGTGCTGGTCGCGTTCGTGCTGATGATCATGCGGCGGGACGTGGCCTCGCAGGCCATCGGGTTCTTCTCGCTGGAGAACGGGGTGTCGCTGACCGCCCTGGTGGTGGCGGCCGGCCTGCCGCTGATCCTGGAGATCATCTTCCTGTTCGACCTGCTGGTGGCGGTGGTCGTGTTCGGGCTGCTGATCCGGGTCCATCACGGCCGGGCCGAGTCGCTGTCCACCGCCGACCTGACCACGCTGCGGGGCTGAGCCGTGACCGCTGTCGTCGTGCTCCTGCTCGTCGCGCCGGCCACGGCGGCGCTGATCTGCCTGCGGGCCCCGCTGGCCGCGGCCAGGGCGGTGAGCGCCGTGACCGGCCTGGGCTGCCTGGGGCTGGTCATCGCGCTGGTGCCGGTGGCGGCGCACCGCGACCTGACCCGGCTCGGCTTCGTCCGCGTGGATGCGCTGAGCCTGGTCTTCCTGCTGGCCACCGGCTTTCTCTACGCGGCGGTCGCGCTCTACTCGATCGGCTACCTGGCGCGCGGCGGGGCGCCGGGGCTGGCCCGCTACTCGCGGCGGTTCTGGGCCGGCCTGAACATATTCGCCTGGGCGCTGCTCGCCGCGCCGCTGATGGGCAACCTCGCGCTGCTGTGGGTGGCCATCGAGGTGACCACGGTGATCTCTGCCCTGCTGGTCGCGATCGAGGACACCGACAGGGCGGCCGAGGCGGCCTGGAAGTACGTGCTGATCGCCTCGGCGGGGCTGGGCCTGGCCCTGCTCGCGACGATCTTCACCTACTACGCCGGCGCCCAGGTGCTCGGCCAGTCCTACGACCTGGGCTTCGCCCCGCTGCTGCAGGCCGCCGGGCGGCTGCCGCACGCGCCGGTGCAACTGGCGTTCGTGCTGGCCGTGCTGGGTTTCGGCACCAAGATGGGCCTGTTCCCGGTGCATACCTGGCTACCGGACGCGCACTCGGAGGCGCCGACGCCGGTCTCGGCGCTGCTGTCGGGCGCCCTGCTGGCCGTCAGCTTCTACGCCATCCTGCGGTTCTACCAGGTCGCGGCCGGGACGCTCGGGCCGCGGTTCCCGCGCGCCGTGCTGCTGGTCTTCGGCGTGGCCTCGCTGCTGCTGGCCGCGCTGTACCTGTTCGGGCAGCGGGACATCAAGCGGCTGCTGGCCTACTCCAGCGTCGAGCACATGGGCATCCTGGCTATCGGGGTCAGCTTCGGCGCGCCCGTCGCGCTGGCCGGGGTGCTGCTGCACGTGCTGGCCCACGCCGCGGCCAAGGGCAACGCGTTCATGGGCGCCGGGGTGCTGGTGCGCAAGTTCGGCAGCAAGCGGATCGGCATGATCCGCGGCGGGTTGGACGCGCTGCCCTGGAGCGGCCCGCTGTTCCTGCTCGCGGTGCTGGCCCTGGGCGCCATGCCGCCGTCCGGCATCTTCCGCAGCGAGTTCGAGATCGTCGAGGGCGGCTTCGCCTCCGGCCGCGACCCGGTGGCGGCGGTCCTGATCATCGGGGTGACCATCGCCTTCTTCGGCCTGGCCGCGACGACCACGCAGATGCTCCTGCTCCCCCGCACCGCCCCGGCGGTGCCGCGCGGGGAGCCCAGCGCCTGGATGGTGGTCCCGGTGGCGGCGGGCGCCGTGGCGCTGATCGTGCTGGGCGTGCATCCGCCGGCCGAGCTGACCGGCCTGCTCGCCCGCGCGGTCCACGAGTTGGGCGGGGCGGCATGACGCGCGCCGCCGCCCCGGCCGCGCTCGCCGCCAGCGTCCCCGCCCTGTGGGCCGAGGTGACCCGCGCCGTGACCGACGGGGCCCGGCTGGCCGACCTGTTCGCGACGGCCCGCCCGGACGGCCTGCTGCTGACCGCGCGCCTGGTCGCCGGGGCCGAGGTCAGCGCGCTGGAGGTCATGCTCCCGCCGGGCCCGGCCCGCTATCCGGCCCTGACGCCGTGCTTGCCGGCCGCGTTCTGGTACGAGCGCGAGATCCACGACCTGTTCGGGATCGTTCCGGAGGGTCACCCGCGGCTGCAGCCGCTGCTGCGGCCGCCGGGCGTGCTGCCCGCTCACGTGGCCGGGCCCGGGCTGTTCACCATCCCGCACGGTCCGGTCCGGTCCGGGGTGGTGGAGTCGATCGAGTACCTGGTCGAGACGCCGGGCGAGGAGATACCGCACCTGAGCATGCGGATCTTCTACAAGCACCGCGGCATCGAGCAGCGGTTCGAGGGCCTGCCGCCCGGCGACGGGGTGCTGCTGGCCGAGCGGGTCGAGGGGACCGCGTCGGTCGCGCATGCGCTGGCCTACTGTCACGCGCTGGAGCAGATCACCGGCACCGGCATCCCGCGGGGCGCGGCGCTGATCCGCACCGTGCACGCTGAGCTGTCGCGGCTGGCCTGCCATCTCGACGTCGCCCTCCGGCTGGCCGACGGTGCCGGGCTGGCGGTGGCCACGGCCCGGCTGGGCTGGCACAAGGAGCGGGTGCTGCGGCTGGTGAGCCGGCTGTGCGGGAGCCGGTTCGGCCGCGGCGTCGTCGTCCCCGGCGGGGTGTCCGGGCCGCCGCTGATCCCGCCCGCCGGCCTGCTCGGCGCGGTGGCCGACCTGGACCGGCAGGTCACGCCGGACCTGCGGCTGCTGATGGGCACCGCGTCGTTCCTGGACCGGCTCCGGCGCACCGGGCCGCTGCGGCCCGGGCGGGCCCGCGAGCACGGCGCGCTGGGCCCCGTCGGCCGGGCCTCGGGGACCACCGATGACGCCCGGCAGGCCCGGCCCGGCGACGCCTACGAGTGGCTGCCGGTCCCGGTCGTCAGCCGGGCGGGCGGGGACGCGATGGCCCGGCTCGAGGTCCGCGTCGAGGAGATCGCGCAGTCCTTCCGCCTGGTGCGCCAGGCGGCCGGCGAGCTCGCCGGGGCGGCCGGCGGGCCGCTGCGAGCACGGTGCGACCCGGCGGACGGGCGCGCGGCGGGGTGGGCCGAGGCGCCGCAGGGCGAGGTCCTCTACGACGTCCGCCTGGAGAGCGGGCGCATCCGTCGCTGCCGGGCCCGGTCGGCCTCCTTCCACAACCTGGTCCTGATGCACGAGGTCTTCGCCGGCGACGTCCTGACCGACTTCCCGTTCATCGAGGCCAGCTTCGGCCTGTCCGTGGCGGGGGCGGCCCGGTGACGTGGGCGCTGCGCGGCCTGCGCAACGGCGTGCTGACCACCCGCTGGCCCGCGCGCCCCGACGACTGCGCGTCCGCCACCCGCGGCCCGGCCACCCTGCTGGCCCCGCTGGCCGATCCCGGCGGGGAGCTGGCCGCCCTGTGCCCGGCCGGCGCGATCACCGCCGGTCCCGGCGGCCAGGTCCGGCTGGACCAGGGCGGCTGCGTGCAGTGCGGC
>JBOHCO010001704.1:0-2397 GCA_050698895.1 Streptosporangiaceae bacterium | reverse complement strand
GATGCGCGGCATTCTGCCGGGGCTGGGCGGGCTGATCATGTACGCGGCCGGCTTTTACAGCCTGCAGAGCGACTGGGTCGCGTCCAACAGCTACACCACGTGGACGGTGCCCGTCCTGCACTGGCAGATCGGCGGAATCTTCATCATCGCCGCGCTGGCCGCCCTGGCCGGGATGGCCGGCTTTGTCTACATGCGCGCCACGGCCCCGGCTTTCTTCCGCAAGGAAACGCTCACCAGGACCAGCCCCGTGCTGGTCTTTAACCAGGAGCTGTAAGCCAGGCCGGATATCGGGGGAAACAAACATGGCTGCTTCGCCTTGGCCAGTCCGGTCCGGCCTGGTTCCGGCGCTGGCCGACGGGTTCAGCGCCCGGCCGGAGACCGCCCCTGACCTGACGGCCGGGTTGCCGGCCGGGGCCGCGGTCGCGCTCATCCCCGACCGGGCGGCGGCCCCGGACGCCTTCCCCGGTCCGCCGGCCGGTCCCGATGCGCTGGACTGGCTGAGGTCGTCGGGCAAGACCCAGCTCGCCGCGGCCTTCGCCGAGTCCCTGTGGCAGGCCGGCGCGGTGGATCTCGTGGTCTGGATCGAGGCCACGAGCCGGGCCTCGGTGCTGTCCGGCTACGCCGCGGCGACGGCCGCCGCGACCGGCCGGGACCAGGCCTCCAGTTGCGAGTCAGTCGCTGCCCAGTTCCTCAGCTGGCTGGAGGAGACCAGCCGGTCGTGGCTGATCGTGCTCGATGACCTGGCCGACCCGGCCGACCTGGACGGACTGTGGCCGGTCGGCCCGGCCGGCCGGGTGCTGATGACCTGCGCCGACGCTGCGGCCGTCCCGAGCGGCGTACGGGCCGTGCCGGTCGGTCCGTTCAGCGTGCGCGAGGCCATTGGCTATCTGAACGGACGCCTGGCGGCCGATCCGGACAAGCGGCTGGGCGCGATCGAGCTGGCCCGGGACCTGGACTACCAGCCGGTCGCGCTGGCCCAGGCCAGCGTGGCGATCGCCAGCTCTCCGCTGTCGTGCGGCGAGTACCTGGCCCATTTCGCGCGCCGGCGGGAGCAGCTGGCCGGGGCGGCCCTGGCCCGGCCCTCGGCCGCCGCGGTGACCTGGACGTTCCTGTTCGGCCGGGCGGACCAGCTGTCGCCGGACGGATCGGCCAAGATGCTCCTGGCCCTGGCCGCGCTGCTGGACGGGCACGGCATTCCCCAGACCGTCCTCGCCGCGCCCGCGGCCGGCGCCTTCCTCCCGGCCGGCGGCGACGTCCCGGCCGGCAGCACGCGCGCCCTCGCGGCGCTGACGGCGCTGGCCCAGGCCGGCCTGGTGACCGTCGACCCGAAGCCGGCGCCGCCCGCGGTCCGGCTCAGCCCCGTGCTGCAGGCCGCGCTGCGGGCCGCCATGCCCCAGGGCATGCCGGACCAGGCGGCGCGCGCGGCCGCGGACGCGCTGCTCCAGGCCTGGCCGGAGCGGGAGCAGGAGCAGCCCGGCTGGCCCTGCTCCGGCCTGCGATCCTGCGTGGCGGCCCTCCGGCGGATCAGCGGAGACCTGCTGTGGGAGGGCGGCTGCCACCCCCTGCTGATGCGGGCCGGAGACAGCCTGGATCGCGTCGGCCTGACCGGACCCGCGTTGGATTACTGGCGCGACCTGGTCACGACCGGCCGCCGCCTCCTGGGCGGCGGGCACCCGGACACGATGCTGGCCGGCCAGCGGCTGGCCGACGCCTACCTGGCGGCCGGGCGGCCGGACGACGCCGTCCCGTGGTTCCAGTGGATCATCGACAGCCTGACCCGCAAGCTCGGTCCGGATCACCCGGACGTGATCGAGGCCCGGCGCGGCCTGGCCCACGCCCTCGTGGCGGCGCTCCAGTTCCCGGCGGCGATCACGGTCCTGGAACGCGCGGTTCCCGAGTTCGAGCGGGCCTGCGGACCCGGGCATGCCGACACGCTCGGCGCGCGGGACGAGCTCGCCGGCGCCTACCTGGCCGCGGGCCAGCACTCCGACGCCATCACCCTCTACCGCCGCACGCTGGCCGACCGGGAGCGCGCCCAGGGCGCCCGGCATCCGCAGACGATGACCACGCGCCACGGCCTGGCCGGCTCCTACCTGGCCAGCGACCGGGCCAAGGAGGCCGTCGCGGCCTTCAAGAAGGTGGTGGCCGACCGGGAGCGCGTCCTCGGGCCCGATCACCTGGACACGCTGGCCGCGCGGAACGACCTCGGCACCGCCTACCAGAAGACCGGCCACCCGGCGGCGGCGGAGCTGGCCTGCGAGCAGGCCTGGGCCGGGTTCGAGCGGGTGCTCGGCCCCCGCCATCCCGATACGCTGCGGAGCCGGGCCAAGCTGGCTCAGCTGTACCGCCAGCTGGGACGCTACGGCGACGCCCGGACGCTGCTGCGCGACACCGTGG
>JBOHCO010001703.1:0-2029 GCA_050698895.1 Streptosporangiaceae bacterium | reverse complement strand
AGCGTGCCGTCCAGGTCGAACAGGAACGCCGGCGTAGGCGGCTCGGTGTAGCTGGCCATGCCGCTCATGGCGCCAACTCTAGGGGAGGCCAGCCAGCTCCCGCGCGTGGCCGGCGATCCGCTCGCTGGCGTGCCCGTCGCCGTACGGGCAGGGGATGGCGGCCAGCCGCCCGGACAGCTCGCGGTCGGCCAGCAGCATGCGGCCGAGGTCGCCGATCCCCGGCCCGGGCCGGACCAGGTGGGCGAACCCGGCCGCGATGGACTCCGGCCGCTCGGTCGAGTTGCGGACCACGATCAGCGGCCGCTTCAGCACGGTGCACTCCTCCTGGACTCCGCCGGAGTCCGAGACCAGCAGCCGGGCCTGGGTGGCCAGGGCGAGGAACGTCCGGTGATCGGCGGGCGGGATCACCCGGAGCCGGTCGAGGGCCGCTTCGAGGCCGTGCCGCCGGGCGGCCAGCCGGGTCCGGGGGTGCAGCGGAAGCAGCACGGGCGGGCCGAGCTTGCCCAGCTCGACCAGGATGGTCTCCAGCCGGCCGCGATCGCCGGTGTTCTCCGGCCGGTGGATGGTGGCCAGCACGTAACCGCCGGGCTCGGCGCCCAGGCCGGCGGCGATCTGCCGGGCGGCCGCCGGGTCGGGCAGCATGCGCTGGGTGGCCTCCACGATCGTGTTGCCGGTCAGCGCGATCGCTTCCCCGGGCACCCCGTCGGCCCGCAGGTTGGCCACCGCCTGCGCGGTCGGCGCGCAGTGCAGGTCGGCCAGCACGCCGGCTACGCACCGGTTGATCTCCTCGGGCATGGCCCGGTCGCGGGACCGCAGGCCGGCCTCCACGTGGATGACCGGCACCCCGGCATAGTTCGCGGCCTGGGCGCCGGCGGACACGGTGTTGGTGTCGCCCTGCACCATGACCGCGGCCGGCCGCGCCTGGCTCATCATCGTGCCGAGCTGCTCGATGATCCGGCCGACCTGCACGTGCCGAGGCTGGCCGCAGATCCCGGCTAAGGTCCGGGTGCTGCTCAGCCCGTGCGCCCTCAGGAATGCGCCGGACAGCTCTTCGTCCTCATGCTGGCCGGTATGGATGAGGTCGGCATCATCGCCGAGCAGGCGAACAATGGACGCCAGCTTGACAATCTCCGGGCGAGTCCCGACTATTACGGCAATCCGGGAATTCCCATTCTGGGGCATCTGGGCTCTCTTACCGCTGGTCAAGGCCGCTCGTCGGCTACGGCGACGCAGCGAGAATATCTGCGGACCGGTTATCGTGCAGGCCTTGCTCCGTGAATAAGCCTCCTTGGCTGTCATTTATGCACACCAGAAGCTCATTTGTTAATTGCCTATGCTTTCTGCCTTAGCGTGCTTAATGGCTTTTTGCGGTCGGGACCGGGACGGCCTACTGTCGTGGTGTGGTCGTCGAGGGGGTGCTGCTCGCGCTAGCCGGCGCGCTGGCGGGGCTGGCCGGGCTGACCGGCCTGGCGCGTATCCGGCGGCTGCGCCGGACCGGGCTGACCGCCTGGGGCACGACCGTCTCCGCGCCACGCGACGACGAGCCGGAGCGCGAGTCAGCGCGCCGGTTCTCGGTCCAGTTCGCGCTGGCCGACGGGCGGGTGATCGCCGCGCTCGGCGGCTGAGCGCGGCGCCATAACGCATCCCTGACGCCGGGCGGCCGGATGCCCACGGGTTGCAGGCGGCGCCCGTGCGAGCCCGGGACGGATGGACGAGCACGACCAGGACAGGCAGGGCGAGCCGGATGCCGCCGGGCCGCTGCGCACTTACCTGGCGGCCGGCGCGGGCGGTGACGGGGCGGCTAGCCGGACTTTCCGACGATCATGAGATTTTGAGGTCGGAAGCCGTTACCGGCCGCTGAGTCTGCGCAGGCAGGAGACCGTGCCTGGCTTGACTTCCGGTCCCGGAAAGGCGTATTACCCATATATGGCTTCCATCGTCGGGAAGAAACGCGGCAGTGCCACGTACTACTACCTGGTGGAGTCCGCGCGGGTGGACGGCAGGCCCCGGATCGTCTCCCAGGAGTACC
>JBOHCO010001702.1:0-4339 GCA_050698895.1 Streptosporangiaceae bacterium | reverse complement strand
TGCCCGAGCTGTCGATGGCCACGTGTCCCCGGGGATCGGTGAGCACGGCGAAGATCTCCTCCGCTGGCGCGGCCACCGCCCGCTGCACCTCAAGTCGCTCCGGCATGCGCCGATTGTCGCACCCGGACAACCGGGTCCTGGAACGTCCTGGCCGTCTGCCAGGCTGAGCACCGTGACAGCGAACGCACCGGCTGAGCCGGCCCCGGCCCGCGACCCGCACCGCCCGGCCCGCGTGCTGCAGGCGGAGCGCGACGCGCTTCTGCCGATCCTGCAGCGCACGCAAGAGCGCGCCTTTGACCGTCCCACCGCGTGTCCGGGCTGGTCAGTCCGCGACGTGCTGGCTCACTGCGCCGCGGTGTTCAGCCGCGTCGCGACCGGCAACCTGAATGCCTTTACCCCGGCGCTCAACGAGATCGACGTCGCCGAGCGCCGGGAATGGCCGCTAGCGGACGTCCTGTCCGAGCTCACGGCCGGCTATCAGGAGGCCGGGCCGGTCATCGCCGCAGCGGGCGGAAGGCTGGACGTCATCGCGCTGGGCGAGTGGCTGCACGGCGGAGATGTCCGCGACGCCCTGGGCGAGCCGCTGGCCTACGCCAGTGACGGATTCGACGACGCCTGCGCCCTGCTGGGCGACTGGACGCGCCGCCGGGCCGTCCCGCTGGTCGAGGCCCGCCTGTCAGGTCGCGCGGACACGTTCGGTGTCGCGCAGCCGGACCGCGCGCCCGCCACCCTGGTGACCAGCCGCCCCACCCTGATGAGGCTCTTCGCCGGGCGGCCAGCCGACGCGTCGGACTACCAGCTGACCGGCGCGACCCCGGCGGAACTCGTCGTGTTCTGAGGGCCCGCCGCGCCGGCGGACGCCGACCGCGCCGGCGGACGCCGACCGTCCGGGCGGATGTCGGCCGCCGCGTTTCCGCGGAAACGTCACGGGCTCGTGAGGATGACGAGCTGCTGGGTGGCCCGGGTCATCGCGACATAACGGTCGACCGCTCCCTCGATGCCCGTCCCGAACGTCTCCGGGTCGACGAGGACGACCAGGTCGAACTCGAGCCCCTTCGACAGCTCCGGGGTCAGCGCCTGGACCCGGGGCGTCGCCGCGGCCGAGTTCCCCGGGGACAGGGGATCGCCGATGACGCAGGCGATCCCGTCGACGTGCGCGGCGAGCCAGGTGTCGAGGATCGAGCCCAGATCTGACGCGGATCCGTGCAGGACCGGAACGCCGGTGCTGCGGATGGAGGTCGGCACGTTGGCGTCCGGGAGCACGGCCCGGATGACCGGCTCGGCCTCGGCCATGACCTCTTCCGGCGTCCGGTAGTTGATGCTCAGGGTGGCCAGCCTGATCCGGTCGAGCCCGATCCGCTTGAGCCGCTCCGCCCACGACTCCGTGAACCCGTGCCGGGCCTGGGCGCGATCCCCGACCACGGTGAAGCTCCGGGACGGGCAGCGGAGCAGCAGCATCTGCCACTCCGCGTCGGTCAGTTCCTGAGCCTCGTCCACGACGACGTGCGCGAACGGCCCGGCCAGCCGGTCCGGATCGGTACCGGGCAGGGCGGCCTCATTGACCAGGACGTCGTGGAAGTCCTCGCCGCGCAGCATCGTCACCAGGCCTGCGCCGTACTCGTCGTCCGCGGCCTCGATGAGGTTGTCGACAACCCGGGTCATCTGCTCGCGTTCCGCGGCGACCGCGGCGTCATGCCGGCGCTGACGTCGTGCCGCCTGGGGGTCGCCGAGCCGCTGCCGGGCCGCGTCCAGGAGCGGCAGGTCGGACACCGTCCAGGCCTGAGCGTCCTCGCGCTGCAGCCGCCGAACCTCATCGGGGCTGAGCCAGGGCGCGCACATCCGCAGGTAGGCGGGTACCGACCACAGGTCTCCGACCAGGTCAGCCGGCTCGATCAGCGGCCATGCGCGGTTGAGGGCGGCGCGCAACTCCCGGTTCTGCAGCAGTGCCTTGCGGAGCAGGGCATCGGGGGCGTCGCCGTCGTAGGAGTCCATCAGGATGGTGAGCAGCGCATTCCAGATCTGGTCGCGGGCCTCGTTGTGCGGAGTGCCGGATTCTGGTGCGGCGAACGCCTCGGCCCAGTCGCCGGTGCTCAGCCAGATGTCGGACCAGTGAGTCTCGACCGTCATCCCCGTGGCGGGCGGATTCTCGTAGAACCTGACGGCCGGCTCGATCGCCTGCACCAGGGCCGCGGACGACTTCAGGCGGGCCACGTCCGGGTCGGTCTCGATCGCGGCCGCGGCGCCCCCGGGGACGAGGTCGCGCAGGGTGCAGGTCTGGACGCCCTCCTCGCCCAGGCTGGGCAGCACGTCGGCGACGTAGGCCAGGTAGGGCTGGTGCGGACCGACGAACAGCACGCCGCCGCGGCGGTGACCGAGGCGCGGGTCGGAGTACAGGAGGTAGGCGGAGCGGTGCAGGGCGACGACGGTCTTCCCGGTGCCCGGGCCGCCGTCGACGACGAGAGCGCCGCTGGATCCGGCGCGGATGATGGCGTCCTGGTCGGCCTGGATGGTGCCGAGCACGTCTCGCATCCGGGGCGACCGGCTGCCGCCCAGGCTGGCGATGAAGGCGGACTGGTCGTCGAGCGCGGCGTGCCCCTCGAACCCGTCCGGGGTGAACACCTCGTCCCAGTAGTCGCTGATCCGGCCGTCGGTCCAGCGGTACCGGCGGCGGCTGGCCAGGCCCATCGGGTTGGCGTGGGTGGCGCCGAAGAACGGCTCGGCCGCGGGGGAGCGCCAGTCGAGCAGCAGCCGGCGGCCCGCGGCGTCGGTCAGGCCGAGCCGTCCGATGTACACCGGCTCGGGGTTGTCCGAGCCGACGATCCGCCCGAGGCACAGGTCCAGGCCGAAGCGATGCAGGACCCGCAGGCGGGCGGCCAGCCGGTGGACCTCCACGTCCCGGTCCATCGCCGCCTGGCCGATGCCGCCGGGCGCCCGGAGCTCGGCTTCGAGGCGGCCGGACAGGTCGGCGATCGACTGCTCCAGGCTCTCCGCGATGGCCGCGAAGTGCTGCTCGTCACCCGCGATCAGCGCCGGGTCGGCCTTGGCTGCGAGGCGGTCGGGAAGATTAAACGCGCTAGTAGTCAGGGAGTTCACGGCATCAGCCCTTATCTGAGGTCGCTGGCAGGCATTGGCGCGACCAGGCGCCTGGCATTTCCGCAGGTTCTGGCTCCGGCCGACGATTATGCGGCACGACCCGGGTCTTGCCGCAAGCCCCCCAGTGCGCTATATGTTGAAACTGGAGGGGAGTGTGCAGAGCCTCTTCTCCCTCGCGAGGCGGCGGCGCGCACGACCTTCACTCACTTTCATCGCTTTATGCTGCTGAGCCATTCCCTGGCCCGGGCGGCTGAGCTGGGCGATGCCTCGGCGATCAGGCTGGCCACGGTGGCGGCGGCGAGCTGATCCCGCCAGGCCTGCTCCGCCTGGCTCATGATCGCGGCGATGCCGCACGGCCGGGCGCATTCCTCGGCCGGCAGCGGGAACGGGCCGCGCTGCCTGATCTCCGCGCACCGGAACACCGGCCTGCTGCCCTCCGTGGCCTGCACGATGTCCAGCACGGTGATCTGGCCGGCCGGCCGGCCGAGGCGGTAGCCGCCACGCGGCCCGGACACCGCGGTCAGGATCCCGGCCGAGGTCAGCGCCTTGAGTACCTTGGCCAGATAGGGCTCGGGCAGCCCGTAGAACTCGGCTAGCCGGCGGCCCGGGAGCGCGGTGCGGTCGGGGATCTGCCCGAGCAGCCACGCGCAGTGCAGGGACCACTCCACCGGCTGTGACAGCTGCATGAAGGATATTGTAGATCCATGATAACGAGATTGACCGGCTGGCTGACGCTGTTCCTCGTCGGCACCGACCTGTTCGTTATCTCCCCGCTGCTGCCCCGGATCGCCAGCAGCCTGAACGTCAGCCCGGCCCTGGCCGGGCTGACCGTCACGGTGTTCGCCCTGGCCTACCTCGCGGGCGGGCCGGCGCTAGGGGCCCTGGCCGACCGGCACGGACACGCCCGGGTGCTGACCGCGGCCCTGCTGCTGTTCGCCGGCGCGAACCTGGCCACCGGGTTCTCGGCCAGCCTGGCCGCGCTGCTGGCGGCCCGCGCCGTGGCCGGCCTGGCGGCTTCCGGGATAACCCCGTCGGTCTACGCGCTGATCAGCGCGGCGGCCCCGGCCGAGCGGCGGGCCACCTGGCTGGCCACGGTCACCTCCGGGCTGCTGCTGGCGCTGGTGACGGGCGCCCCGGCCGGGTCGCTGCTCGGTTCCGCACTGGGCTGGCCAGCCACGTTCTCGGTCCTGGCCGGGGCCGCCGGCGCCATGTTCGTCGTCACCTGGGTCGCCACCCGCCGCCGGCC
>JBOHCO010001701.1:0-5047 GCA_050698895.1 Streptosporangiaceae bacterium | reverse complement strand
ACCGGCCGCTGGACCGTGCAGAGCGCGCTGGACCTGGGCATCCCGATCACCGGGATCGCCGAGGCGACCTTCGCCCGCTCGCTGTCCGGGCACGCCGACCAGCGGGCCGCCGCCCGCGAGGCGTTCGGCGGCCAGGCCGAGAAGCTGGACGGCATCGACCCGGACGCCTTCACCGAGCAGGTCCGCCGGGCGCTGTACGCGTCCAAGGTGGTGGCCTACGCCCAGGGCTTCGACCACATCGCCGCGGGCAGCGCCGAGTACGGCTGGGACGTCGACCGCGGCGCCATGGCCACCATCTGGCGCGGCGGCTGCATCATCCGGGCCCGGTTCCTGGACCGCATCCGGGAGGCCTACGACGCCGACGCCGCCCTGCCCAGCCTGCTGGTCGCGCCCTACTTCGCCGAGGCGGTCCGGAACGGGGTGGATGCCTGGCGGCACGTGGTGGCCCAGGCCGCCATGGCCGGCATCCCGACGCCCGCGTTCTCCTCGTCGCTGGCCTACTACGACGGGCTGCGCCGCGACCGGCTGCCCGCCGCGCTGATCCAGGGCCTGCGGGACAACTTCGGCGCGCACACCTACCGGCGGGTGGACGCCGAGGGCGCCTTCCACACCGAGTGGGCGGGCGACCGCGGCGAGCACCCCGCCTGAGCCGCAGGGCGGGCTCAGCAACCGGGCTCAGGCCCCGGGCTCGTCCTGGGCCCGCCGGACCAGCTCGTAGGCGTCGTTGCGGGACAGCCCGGCCACGTCCCTGACCACGTCGCGGATCACGCTGGGCGCGACCTCGCGCCCCAGCAGGGACCGGGCCAGCCGGTGCCCCAGCTCCTCGCTGCCGCCGTCCTCGCCCGCGCCCGCCACCACCAGCGTGTACTCGCCGCGCACCTCGGCGCGGGCGGCCAGCCCGGCCTCGATCTGCGACAGCGGCCCGCGCAGGTACTCCTCGCCCGGCTTGGTCAGGTTGCGGGCCAGCGCCGCGTCCCGGTCGCCCAGCACCTCGCGCAGGTCGCCGAGGGACTCGAGCAGCCGGTGCGGCGCCTCGAAGAAGATCAGCGTGGCGGGCACCCGGGCCAGCGCCTCGGCGGCCGCCCGCCGCGCCGCCGATTTCCGCGGCAGGTAGCCCGCGTAGTGAAAACTGTGGGTGGCCAGGCCGGCTCCGGTCAGCGCCGTGATCACCGCCGACGGACCCGGCAGCGGGCGGACCGGGATGCCGCCGGCGATCGCGGCGGTCACGATGCGGTAGCCGGGGTCGTTGACCAGCGGGGTGCCCGCATCGGTGATCAGCGCCACGTCCTGGCCCCCGGCCAGCAGGCGCAGCAGCTGCGGGCTGCGGGCCTGCTCGTTGTGGTCGTAGTAGCTGACCAGCCGGGCGGTGATGTCGTGGGCCCGCAGCAGGGTCATCGCCTTGCGGGTGTCCTCGGCCGCGATGACCGGCACCGAGCGCAGCACGTCAAGGGCCCGCAGCGTGATGTCGCGGGGGTTGCCGATCGGCGTGGGCACCAGGAACAGGGTGCCCGGCCCGGCCGCGCTTGCGCTGTCCGCCATCGCCCCTCTCCGCTGAGTCCGTGGCCACCAGGGATATACGGGGTAACCGTACAATGGAGCTGATCTTGCTCGTCATTCCCTCATGTACTGGAGTCAGCCCAGGATGTCAGCCCGGCCCGCCGTGGTCCTGCTCAGCGGAGGTCTTGACTCCGCGACCGTGCTCGCCATCACCCGCGCCGACGGCTTCGAGCCCTACGCGCTGAGCTTCCGGTACGGCCAGCGGCACAGCGTCGAGCTGGAGGCGGCGGCCCGGGTGGCCGCGGCCCTGGGCGCCGTCCGGCACGTCGTGGCCGACATCGACCTGCGCGCCTTCGGCGGCTCGGCGCTGACCGACGACGCGCTGGCCGTGCCGCACCACGCCAGCGCCGCCGAGCTGGTCCCGGACATCCCGGTCACCTACGTGCCCGCCCGCAACACGATCTTCCTGTCCTTCGCCCTGGCCTGGGCCGAGACGCTGGACTGCCAGGACATCTTCATCGGGGTCAACGCACTGGACTACAGCGGCTACCCGGACTGCCGTCCCGAGTTCATCGCCGCCTACCAGCACCTGGCCAACCTGGCCACCAAGGCGGGCGTCGAGGGCCGCCAGCAGCTGACCATCCACACCCCGCTCATCCAGCTGACCAAGGCCCAGATCATCCAGCGCGGCCTGGACCTCGGCGTGGACTACGGCCTCACGCACAGCTGCTACGACCCCGCCGGCGGCCGGGCCTGCGGCACCTGTGACTCCTGCCTGCTGCGGCAGCGGGGCTTCGCGGAGCTCGGGCTGACCGACCCGGCGCTGCTGCCCGCGTCCGGATAGCTGACGTGGTCTACCAGGTCAAGGAGATCTTCTACACCCTCCAGGGCGAGGGCGGCCAGGCCGGCCAGCCCGCGGTGTTCTGCCGGTTCGCCCTGTGCAACCTGTGGACCGGCCGGGAGCGGGACCGGCACCGGGCCACCTGCCAGTTCTGCGACACCGACTTCCTGGGCACCGACGGGCCCGGCGGCGGCCGGTTCCGCCGCGCCGCCGACCTGGCCGCCGCCGTGGCCAAGGCGTGGGCGGGCGAGCGGCACGACCGGGCCCGGCCGATGGTCGTGTGCACCGGCGGCGAGCCCACCCTCCAGCTCGACGGGCCCGCCGTGGCGGCGCTGCACGCCGAGGGCTTCGAGGTGGCCATCGAGACCAACGGCACCCGGCCGCTGCCGCCCGGCCTGGACTGGGTCTGCGTGAGCCCCAAGGCCGGGACCGAGCTCGCGGTCCAGGCCGGCGACGAGCTGAAGCTCGTCTACCCCCAGGCGGGCGCCCCGCCGGAGCGGTTCGAGCTGCCCGGCTTCCGCCGCCTGCTGCTCCAGCCCATGGACGGCCCCGACCGGGCGGCCAACACCCGCGCCGCCGTCGACTACTGCCTGGCCCATCCGCAGTGGCAGCTCAGCGTGCAGTCGCACAAGTACCTCGGGATCCCGTAATGGGTGCGTTCTGATGGAGATCTTCCGCGAGCTCACGTTCGAGGCCGCCCACCGGCTCCCGAACGTGCCGCCCGGGCACAAGTGCGCCCGGCTGCACGGGCACTCCTACCGGGTCGAGGTGCACGTGTCCGGCCCGGTCGGGGCCGGCACCGGCTGGGTCATGGACTTCGGCGACCTGGCCGACGCCTGCCGTCCGGTCCGCGACCAGCTCGACCACTACTACCTCAACGACATCCCCGGCCTGGAGAACCCGACCAGCGAGGTGCTGGCCCGGTGGATCTGGGACCGGCTCGCCCCGGTCCTGTCCGGGACCGGCGCCGCGCTGTCGGCCGTGGTCGTCCGGGAGACCTGCACCTCCGGCTGCGTCTACCGGGGCGACTGAGCCGGCCGAGCTGGCGGCCGGAGATCAATTCAATTAACAGGCCGCAGTGCCTGGGTCAGCCGGGCGTAGAACCGCAGGTTGTGCAGCGAGGCCAGGGTCCCGCCCAGCGACTCCTCGAGCCGGAACAGGTGGGCCACGTACCCGGCCGGCAAACCGCACATCTGGCAGTCGCAGTCCGGGTCGACCGGCCCCCGGCGGCGCACCCACCGCTCGTCGCCGAGCCGGGCCACCCGGCAGAACCCCCGCTCGCCCAGCCGCCCGGTGTCCAGCTCGGTGTAGACCACGCCGCGCCGCCCGTTGCGGGTCGGCAGCGTGCAGTCGAACACCCCGTACCCCGCCCGCCAGGCGCTGACCAGGCTGTCCGGGGTGCCGATGCCCAGCCCGTGCAGCACGCTGCCCGGCGGCACCAGCTCGGCCACCAGCGACACCTCGTCCACCAGGCGGCCGTCCACCACCGGGTAGCCGCCGAACCCGTAGCCGTCGAAGCCGATCGCCGCCAGCTCCTGAGCGCAGTGCGCCCGCCGGGCCTTGTCGCCGCCGCCCTGGACCACCGCGAACAGCAGCGGCCGCTCCCCAGCCGGCCTGTCGGCGACCAGGCGGTCGAATTCGGCCCGGCACTGCGCCGCCCACTTCAGCGTCAGGCGCACGCTGTTGTCCTGCTCCGCCGCCGGGGCGCTGGGATGCGTGCAGTAGTCCAGGCAGTAGACCACGTCGGCGCCCAGCCGCAGCTGGGTCTCGACGCAGCTGCGGGGGGTGAGCTGGCGGTGCTTCTGCTTGGGCGAGAACCGGTAGCTCAGCCCGGCGTCGCTCACGCTGGCCAGCCCCTGCCCGCTGGACAGCAGGGAGAACACCTGGAAGCCGCCCGAGTCCGAGACCACCGGCCCGTCCCAGCCCATGAACGCGTGCACGCCGCCCAGGGCCGAGACCACCGACGTGCCCGGCTGGGTGGCCAGGTGGGCCGTGCTGACCAGGAGCGCCTCGATCCCCGTCGCGGGCAGCAGGCTGGTCGGCACGGTGCGGATCGCGGCCCGGGTGGCGTCCGGCACGAACACCGGCAGCGGCAGGCTCCCCCGCCGCGTCCGCAGCTCGGCCGGGCTCACGCCGGGCCAGCTCACGCCGGGCCGGGCAGCTCGGCCGTCGCCTCGGTCACGATGCCGCCCCTGGCGTGCTGAGTGATGACCACGCGCACCGAGCGCGGCCGGGCCGAGCGCTGCACCTCGGCCGCGATCTCGGCGGCCAGCGCCTCGGCGAACACCGGGCGGTCCCGGAACGACCACAGGTAGAGCTTGAGCGACTTGGACTCGACGCACAGCGGGCCCGGCTCGTACTCGATGACCACGCTGGACAGGTCGGGCTGCCCGGTGACCGGGCACACCGAGCTGACCTCGCTGGTGCTGAACCGGACCCTGGTGACCGTGGGCGGGGCCGGGAACGCCTCGACGTGCTCCACCGGCCCGCTCACGCGCGAGCCGAGGATGGTCAGCCCGGACGTATCGGCGGAAGCGGCGGAAGTATCGGAATCAGTCATGGGCCCCCCAGGATAGCCGCTGGCCAGGGCGTGAGCCTGCGCGGCGGTGCCCCCCTCGCCGCACCGCCGCGCAGGCCGGTCACCGCCCCCTCAGCCGGTCACGCTCAGCCGTCGCACGACCGGCGCTCGCAGCAGCACCCGGGCCGGCC
>JBOHCO010001700.1:0-1178 GCA_050698895.1 Streptosporangiaceae bacterium | reverse complement strand
AGCGACGGCCAGGCCAGCGACGGCCAGGCCAGCCGGGACGGGGCCGGCGTCGGCCGGGTCCGCGCGGTCCTGAGCCCCGGCCCGATCGGCGGGGTCGGCACCCGGCCGGACGCTGGTGCCGCCGTCGTCCGCGGCCCGGGCCAGCAGTTCCAGGTCCGCGGTCGACAGTTCGAGAGCCTCGGCTATCAGCCGGACCGTAGACAATCGCGGCGCCTTTCGGCGCCCCTGCTCGATCGCGGCGACCGTCGCCGGGCTGATTCGGCAGCGCCCGGCAAGAGCCTCCTGGGTGAGGCTGGCCGCGACCCGGAACCGGCGCAGCAATTCGCCAAAGGATTCGGCCATTGCTTGAATACCCCACTCGCTCGTCGCGAGTCTAGATCACGACCACTAACGGGCCAACCCCGTGCATCCCGCGTATGACTCCTGTGCCACTCGCAGGCCGACCGGTCCGCAGTGTGACCATGATCACCGGAATTATGCTGGCCGAGAACCCGGTTACGGGCCGACCGTCTCCATGCCGAACTGCCGCATCAGCGCCCGCTCCTGGTCCGGCGAGGGCGGCTCGTCGCGGTTCCACAGCTCGTGCAGCCCGGCGAAGTAGGCGTCCATGGCCGGGGCGTGGATCACCAGCAGCCGGGCCGGCTCAGTCCCGCCGTTGCCGAAGGTGTGCGCGGTGCCCCGCGGCACCAGCACGAACCCCTCCGGCCCGACGGTCAGTTCCCGGTCCTCGACGGTCACCGAGACCAGCCCGTCGAGCCCGAAGTAGGCCTCTGAGCAGTTGGTATGCCGGTGCGGCGGCGGGCGGCGGCCACCGGGCGGCAGGGTCCGCTCCATCAGCGAGAAGTCGCCGCCGTCCTGCTCGGCCACGGCCTTGAAGAACATCACGCTGCCGCGCGCGGTGTACTCTCGCTGCGCTTCGCCGCGACCGACCACCTCGCTCATCACCGACCGCCCTTCGCTCTGCCGGCCCGCTGCCCGCCGAGTGCTGATCAATGCTAGGCCGCGGGCCGGAACTAGGCCGCGATCGATGCTGGGCCGCGGGCCGGAGCTAGGCCGCGGGCCGGTGCACGCCGGCCCAGGCCAGCCCGGCCGCCACGAAGAAGGCAGCGGCGGCCACGGCCATCCCGGCGTGCAGCCCGCCGGCGAACCCGGACCGGGTCGAGACCAGCGTGCCCAGC
>JBOHCO010001699.1:0-12046 GCA_050698895.1 Streptosporangiaceae bacterium | reverse complement strand
ACCACGACCAGCGCCAGCACGCCGATCACGGCCACTCGGACCCGCGACGAGCCGGCGCCCTGGCGGGGCTGGCGCGGCGGCCGCGACGCCCGCCAGTCCTGCCGGGTCGGCGGGGCGCCGCCCTCTGACCAGTACTCGTCGCCGCGGCCCCTGGCCGCGGCCCCCGGCCGGGTCGCGGGACCGGCCGGCGGAACCTCCTCGGGCGGAAGCTCGGCGGCCAGCGCGCCGGCCAGCTGACCGGGGGTGCCCAGCACCGAGCCGTCTCGGCCCGGCATCTGCATGGCCTGGCAGGCCACCTCGTCCAGCGCGGCGGGCACCCCGGCCCGCACCTGGCGCGGCCGCCGCGGGTGCCCGTCGGTGAACGGGGCGGGCGGCAGGGACGGGTAGTCCGGGCCCGGCCACATGCCGGTCATGGTCGCGTACAGCAGCCGCCCGAGCGCGTGGGTGTCGGCCAGCGAGGGATCCTCCGCGGTGGTCCCGGACAGTGCGGCGTCGATGCCGATCCCGGTGACCTTGACGCCGCCGCCTGAGGTCCAGCGCAGCGCCTCGGGAGTCAGGCACAGATGGGCCAGCCCGGCCGCGTGGGCCACGGACAGGGCCGCGGCGGCCTCGGCGATGATCCTGGCCCCGGCGACCGGCTCGACGGGCCCAGCGGCGAGCATGTCGCCGAGGGTCTCGCCGGCGGCCCACTCCATGACGATGTAGGCGTTGTCCCAGTCGTCCTCAACGTCGAAGACCTGGGCCAGGCGCGCGTCGGTGAGCCGGCTCGCGGCCCTGGCCGCGGTCAGCACCTCACGCACCCGCGGGAAGCCGGCCGCGAAGGTCACCACCGTCACGGCGCGAGCGAGGGTCTCGTCGATCGCTTTCCAGGCGGCCCAGCCGGCCGCCGCGGCGACTCGGTCCTCAAGCCGGTAGCGACCGCCGAGCCTGGTGCCCGGTTCAGATATGAACGTGCTCATACGCAGTCCAAGGGCCCGACCCTCGGCTCCCTCCCGGGCCGTAAGTGATCAACAGGACCAGATAAGACAATGATGCTGCACAACATGCTAGGCGGCCGGAGCGCCGCTGGCAGGTCTGCGCACCGCACCTACGCAAACCGTTACCGCTCGGAGACGTCTGAACGCGGGCCGAAGTCCCGGCCGCGCTCCGGCTACCGGCGGAAACGACGGCTCACCGACTGGGTCAGGTCCGCCAGCTCGCGCACGCGCAGAGCCCTGGCGAACAGCATGTACAGCAGCAGCGCGCCCCCGCCCCCGACCAGCAGGGTGGCGAAGGCGCCGAGGTGCCCGGTCCCGAACAGGGCGCCGAACATGACCGAGACGGCCAGCGCGAACACCGCCGCCGGGATCGTGGCGACGTGCATCCGGACCAGGGTCTGGGTCACACGCGGGCCGTCCAGCCCGCCCAGCCGGACGCTGAGTATGCGCCCGGCGATGATCATGCCGACCAGGTTGGCCAGCCCGAAGCCCAACCCGAGCCCGGCCACCACGTCGCGCGCTGGCAGGACTTCCAGGGCGATGTAGTTCACCGCGATGTTGGTAGCCATCGTGACCGCGCCGATGATGGCTGGGGTGCGGCTGTCGTGCAGCGCGTAGAACACCCGCAGCTGAAGCTGGAAGAACATGTACGGCAGCAGGCCCAGGCAGAACAGCGCGAACACGAGGCCGTCGTAGCGCCCGGCGGCCGCACTGGTGCTGCCGTGGGCCAGGAGGAACTCGCCAATGGCCGGGCCAAGTACGGCCAGCACGAGCGAGGAGGGGACCACGATCGCCGACGACAGCCGGATTCCGGTGGAAAAGTCATCACGTACCCGGTCCCAGTCACCATCGGATGCGTGCGCGCTCATCCGGGGCAGCAGGGCGGTGATGACCGAGATGCCCACGACCGCATACGGCATCTGGAACAGCTGCCAGCCGTAGGTATAGGCGGTGTAGTTCTGGAAGCTGTGCGGGCCGAGGCCGCCCGACGCGGTGTTGGCCACGCGGGTGGTAACCAGGAACGCGACCTGCGTGGCGGCGATGTAGCCGAACATCCAGCCGCCCATGCGGCCGATCTCCGAGACCTCCTCGCGGCGGAAGTCGGTCCGCGGCCGCCATCGGAAGCCGACCTGGCGCAGGGCCGGCACCAGCGCGATGGTCTGGGCCACGATGCCCAGCGTGGTGCCCACGCCGAGCAGCATTACCTCGCTGCCGCTGATGTTCGACTTCGTGGTCGAGCTGGTAACCATGAACATCAGCAGGATCACGATGACCACGATGTTGTTGACTACCGGCGTCCACATGGGCGCGGCGAAGCTGCCCCGGGCGTTCAGGATCGCGCCGGCCAGCGAGCTCACCCCGTAGAAGAAGATCTGCGGGATGAAGAAGTAGGCCAGGATGATCATCAGGTGCAGCTCGTCGCCCTTGATCGATCCCTTGTAGAGGTAGACCAGGGGCGCGGCAAGCAGCGTCGCGATGATCGTCAGGGCCAGCAGCGCGAACGTGACCAGCGTGAACATGCGCTGGTCGTAGCCCACGCCGCGGTCGCGGTCGCGCCGGGCCGCTGTCACTAGCAGCGGCACGATCACGCTGGTCAGGATGCCGCCGATGACGAGGTTGTAGACCACGTTGGGAAGCGTGTTGGCGTTGTTGTAGGCGACGGACAGTCCGACCGCGCCCAGCGCATACGCCTGCACCAGGGTCCGGAGCAGGCCGGTGCCGCGCGAGGCCAGGGTCCCGATGGCCATGACGCCGCTGGATCGCGTGATGCTGGCGCCCGCGGACTCGGTGTCGCGCTGGGCCTGGCCCGCCTCCGGGGGGGCCTGCTGGCTGGCTGGCCGGCCCCGGCGGACGGGGATGGTCCACTGGTCGGGCCCGGCACGCCAGCCCGCCTCGACGGCGGCTATCTCGCCGGTGGCGAAGTCGGGCTCGATCCAGCCCGCGCCGGCCTGGCTGGCCGCCGGGAACAGGTCGGTGGAGTCCCGCCGGGCCGCGCCGTAGCGGCGGACGGTGCCCCGGCGCGGTGGGTCGTCGGGCGGAGCCGCCGGGTGCAGGTCGGTCTCGTCGTAGTTGCCGGTCGGCGGGTACCCGCCGGTCCGCGTGTAGCCGCGGGGCTGGTCGTAGCGCTCGGTCTCCCGGTACGCGCTCTGCTGCGGGTACTCCTCGGGCCCGCGCCGACCTCGCCCGTCGCGCCCGTCACGACCGGCGCGTGGCGAGTAACCGCGGGGCTGACGGGGCCGGTCCTCGGGCCGGTACAGGCTGTTGTAGACGTCGTCATCGTCGCGGTACCGGTCTGCGCCCTGGTGGTCCCGGTACCGGTCATCCTTCTGGTAGCCGCCGTCCTCGCGGTAGCCGCCGGGCCGCTCGCCGTAACGCTCGGCCTCCTGGCGCTGGTCGTCCCGGTACTGGTCGTCACGGGAACGGGCGTCCGGGTACCGGTCATCGCGCCGGTACAGGTCGCGGTAGACGTCCTCCTCGTAATCAGGATCGTCCGGCGTCCGTCCGCCGCGATCGGCCGAATGGCGGCCTCGGCTGGGGTGGGGTCGCCCCGGCCCCCGTGTCCCGCCCTGGTCCGCGGAAGCCGGGCCGGAGCCATCAGCCCCGGTATGCCCAGCCCGGGACCCGGGCGTCGTCATCCGCGTCCTCCGTCAGAAGTTGGTCGGTGCCGGCCGCATCGGACCGGGCGCGGTCATGACCGACGTTATCTGCTTCTTCCGGCTGCTCGCCTTCCTGCGCGCCAGATCGGGCCGGCTCGTTGCCGCTGACCTGGGTCTGGAGTCCGTCCGGGTCCGGCAAGGTGGGCGGGCCGTGTTGGTCAGCGCTGTCCTCGCCGTCGGTCCCCGGATTGCGGCCACGGCGGACCGCGCGACCCGCGGAGGCAATCATGAATATGGCCAGGGCAGCCGCCAGGATGACCAGCGCGAACGTGCCGAAGTGAGTGGTCTTGACGGTCATGGTGGCCTGGGCGCCGGGCACCGGCTGGCCGTGGGCGTTCAGCAGCCGCATGTCGATCTGCGTCGTGCCCACCCCCGTCGCCTTGACCTGGAGCTTAATCGTGGCCAGGCTCTGCGGCCTGACCTCGATCGGGCCGGTCACGGCGACGTCCGGGCTGACCATGTGCGCGCCTGAGCCAGAAAGCAAGGTGAACTGGCGGTCGGGAGGCTGGTCGATGTGCAGCCGGATCCTGACCCGGACGGGGTAGCTGAGCCGGTTGTCGATGGAGACGGGTACCGAGCCCTTCTGGCCGCCGAGCGTCGTCCGGCCGTCACCGATGATGGACACGCCGTTTTCCTGGTTGGACACGTAGGCGCTGATCCGGCTCAGGATGGCCCGGGCCGGCCGGCGCCCGCGACGGGTGTTGCGCCAGGCCGACGACTCGACCCCGGCGAGGGCCGCGGTGAGCTGCGGGTTCGGGGTCGCCCGCAGGCCCTGGACCAGCTGGATGCCCCGGTCGGCGGCGACGATGGCCCTGGTCAGGGGCGGGTTGAACCGGTTGCGGCCCTCGTAGACGGGCTGCTGCCGGGCCGCCTGGCCCGGCGCGCGCCGGTCAGCGGCCAGGCTGCCCGCGCTGGTCGGGGACAGCCAGGGCGCGTGGGTGGTCTCGCTGAGCAGGGCGCTGGCCAGGCCCTTCGGCGGGTTCCAGCGGCGCGGCGGGGCGACCACGATGGCCCGCGGGATGTTGGGCGCCTGGGACGCCAGCATCGCCGTCTGGGCCAGGAAGAACTGCTTCACGGAGAACCGGGCGGCCGGCGTCCTCGCGGCGCTGGCCTGGCCGAGTACCTGGCTCAGGTTGGAGTCCGCCAGCAGCACCCGCATCTGGCCGCCCACGCCGTTCGGGGTGTGGGTCACGGCACTGGGCGTGTACGGCAGCAGCGAGTCGCGCGGCGGCATGGCCGCGCTGCTAAGCACGACCGTCTTGATGCCGTTCGCGGCGGCCAGGTTCTCCAGCATCGGGTAGCTGGCCATGCCGTTGGCGGGCCACGCCGCCGCGCTGATCAGGCTCGCGGGACCCGACCCGCCCGACCCGCCCGACCCGCCCGACCCGGTCGGCACGACCGTGGGTCCGAGGATCTTCTTCGCCTCGGAGCGCCCGTGCACGAACGCCTGATGGAGGTCATCGGCCAGATTGGCGCGGAACAGCGCGGCGATATTCGCGTCGGCATAAGGGGTCATGAACGATGGCTGGGTTCCGACCGCCGTACTCAGCCGGGCCAGCCAGCTCCGGGCCGAGCTGCTCGCGGGGTAGGACCTGGCCTGCCCGCAGCCCAGCTTGGCGCCGACCAGATATGGCTGGTAGGGCGACTTGTGCGGCCCGCCCGCCATGGTCGCGGCGCTGGACACCAGCGCGGGGTCGATCACCCAGGTCAGCCTGGCCGCCTGCCCGGCCGGCCCGGCGCCGGTGCTGAGCAGCCGGGCCAGCCGTCCGCCGCTGGCCAGGCTGGCCGCCAGGTGGTTGTTCAGCAGGTCGGGGCACGGGCCCTGGTCGGGCGTGTCGATCAGCGGCCAGATCCAGGCGACGTCGTCTCGCTGGGGGCGCAGCTTGCTCTTGGCCGACGGCCAGAACGGCAGGAACGACCAGCTGGTGCCGAGCACGGTGCCCAGGCTGTCGGTGGCCTGGGCGGCCAGCGGGTAGACGCCGAACCTGGTCATGCCGACCTCGTTGACCGGCAGCATGGCGGTCCAGTGCGTGGTCACGCCGGGGGCCAGGGTGCCGCGGATCTTGTCCAGCGCCCGGGCCTCGAACCCGACCGCGGACGGGTTCTTCCCGGCGGCGTAGGTCTGGAGCTGCTGCGGGGCGGTGAACGGCGAGCCGGAGGACAGCAGCTGGACGGTCACGCCGCTGAGGGTGGCCCGGCCGGTGTTGGTCACCGTGCCGTGCACGACCACCTTCTGGCCGGGCGCGGCGAACGGCCGGCTCATCGAGGTGATGGCCACCACGGGCTGGCGCGTCCGGGCCGCGGCGGCCGTGCTGGCCGTGGCCGTGCTGGCCGTGGCTGCGCTGGCCGTGGCCGTGCTGGCCGTGGCTGCGCTGGGCAGCAGCGCGGGCAGGGCCAGGCCGGCCAGCAGGCCCGCGACCAGGATCAGCCGGGTTAGCGGCGGCCCGGGCACCCGGGTCCGTCGCTGCGCTCGCCGTCTCACCGCGGATGGCATGGCCGAAATGCTATTGCCGCCCGCCCGGCCTGTCGGGCAGTCTGGCGCGTAGAGGCCGGTGGCCGCGCCGCGCCCGGCGAATGTCCCGCATGACCGTCTCCAGCATCCCCGGCTCTTGCCAGCTAGTGCCCAGGACCTACCCTCAATGCCCGTGCCTGATTCAGCGCCTGATAACGAGCAGCCCATGAGCAAGCAGCAGCTGCAAGCAGCAGCCGCCTTGCTAGCCAGCGTATCTCCGCTCGCGGCCGAGCTTGGTGAGCTGTTTGTCCGCCACGGCCATCAGCTGGCGCTGGTGGGCGGGCCGGTGCGGGACGTGTTCCTTGGCCGGCGGCCCGGTGACCTCGACCTGACCACCGACGCGCCGCCCCAGCGGGTGCTCGAGATCACCCGCGACTGGACCGACCAGCGCTGGACCATCGGGATCGGCTTCGGCACCGTCGGGCTGCGCAAGGACGGGACCGACTTCGAGATCACGACCTACCGCAGCGAGCACTACGAGCGCGGCTCGCGCAAGCCGGACGTGACCTACGGGACCTCGCTCGAGGATGACCTGTCCCGGCGGGACTTCACCGTGAACGCGATGGCCGCCCGGCTGCCCGGCTACGAGCTGGTCGACCCCTTCGGCGGCCTGGCCGACCTCAAGGCCCGGGTGCTGCGGACGCCCGCCAGCCCCGAGGAGTCCTTCGACGCCGACCCGCTGCGCATCCTGCGCGCGGCCCGGTTCGTGGCCCGGCTGGGCCTCCGCCCGCGCCCGGACCTGCTGGCCGCGATGGGCCAGCTGGCCCCCCGGCTGTCCATCGTGTCCGCCGAGCGGATCTCGGCCGAGCTGAGCAAGCTCATCCTGTCGCCGATGCCCGGCGGCCCGGCCGCGGGGATCCGGCTGCTGGTGGACACGGGGGTGGCCGACGAGGTGCTGCCGGAGGTCCCGGCGCTGCGCCTGGAGACGGACGAGCACTTCCGGCACAAGGACGTCTACCAGCACTCGCTGACCGTGCTGGACCAGGCCATCGCCCTGGAAGAGCGATACGACCTGCGCGAGGACCTGGTGCTGCGGCTGGCCGCGCTGCTGCACGACATCGGCAAGCCGAAGACCAGGTCCCGGCTGCCGGGCAACCGGGTGGCCTTCCACCATCACGAGGTGGTGGGGGCCAAGATGGCCCGCAAGCGGCTGACCGCGCTGCGCTTCCCCCGCGAGGTGGTCGAGAACGTCTCCCGCCTGGTCGAGCTGCACCTGCGGTTCCACGGCTACGGCGACGGGGAGTGGACCGACTCAGCGGTCCGCCGGTACGTGACCGACGCGGGCCCGCTGCTGGACCGGCTGCACGCCCTGACCCGGGCCGACTGCACGACCCGCAACCAGGCCAAGGCTCAGCGGCTGGCCCGCGCCTACGACGACCTGGAGGCGCGGATCACCGAGCTGGCCGCCCAGGAGGAGCTGGCCGCCATCCGGCCCGACCTCAACGGCGACGACATCATGGAGATCCTCAAGATCAAGCCCGGGCCGCTGGTCGGCAAGGCCTACCGGTTCCTGCTCGAGCTGCGGCTGGAGCACGGCCCGCTCGGCTACGACCGGGCCGTTCAGGAGCTGCTGCGCTGGGCCGAGGGCGACGGGCTGGCCGGGCCGGGCGCGCCCGGGTCCGGCACCGAGTGATGGCTGAGCAGCCAGTAGCCGGCCGCCGTGACCGCGTAGCCCGGGGCCACAATGCCGATGATCACCGGTGACCGGCCGGTGACCGGCATGAAGCCGGCGACGACCCCCGCGCCCAGCACGTAGGTGACGTTGAACATCATGTCGTAGAACGAGAACACCCGGCCGCGGTAGGCGTCGCCCACCCCCTCCTGGAGAATCGTGGTCGAGCAGATGGCCACGCCCTGCCGGATCAGGTACAGGCAGAACCCGATGGCCAGGAAGGGTCCCTGAGCGAAGGTCTCGCCGAGGATGCCGATGACGACCGCGCCCGCCGCGAACAGCACCGTGATGGTGGCCGGCTTGGTCAGCCGCCGGGTGACCGGGGGGATGACCAGCGCGGCGCAGCCGTAGCCGACCGCCGCCAGGGTCACCAGCACCGTGTAGTGGGCCTCGGCCGCCGGGGCGCTGTGCGCGTAGAAGTAATTCCGGTACAGCAGCACGGACATCAAGATCAATATCCCGAACAAGAGGCTGCCCCCGCCGGTCGCGGCCAGGACGCTGGCCGGCCCGCGGCGGCGCAGCACGTAGCGGGCTCCCTCCTCCAGGTCAGCGGCGACGGTCGCGAGCTCACCCCCGAGCCTGGCGGCCGGCCGGTCTGGGTGGCGGTCGGGGCCCAGCAGGTCCCGGCCCATGGTGGCCGCGACCAGCCCGGCGATCACGTAGCAGGCGCCCGCGGCCAGCAGGGTGACGGCGGCGCCGCGCTCGGTGTCGCCGGTGGCCGCGTTCAGGCCCAGGGCGAGGATGCCCCCGATGGCGGCCATGATGCCGCCGGCGGTGGGCGAGACCGAGTTGGCCATGACCAGCTTGTCGCGGGCCACCACGTGCGGCAGCGCGGCCGACAGCGAGGCCAGGAAGAACCGGTTCACGCCGAGCACCAGCAGCACCGCGACGTAGAGCGGCAGGCCGCGGGCGCCCGCGGCCATCAGGGCCGCGGTGCCCGCCACCAGCACCGAGCGGATCAGGGCCGACACGAACAGGATCTGCCGCCGCGACCACCGGTCGATGAACACCCCGGCGAACGGGCCGATCAGCGAGTAGGGCAGGTAGACGACCGTGAAGATCGCGGCCCCGGCGGTCGGGCTGGTGAACGTGGTGGCGTTGAAGAAGACATAGGTGCCAATTCCGGCGGTGAAGATCCCGTCGCCGGCCTGGGACACCAGCCGGGTGGCGAACAGCCGCCGGAAGTTGTGCTCGCGAAGGACCTGACGCAGGTCGGAGACAAACGACGACCGGGTGAGCCAGCCGAGCACAGGGGCCACTTCGCCAGCCTAGTGCGCGAGCCGTGCCGGGAGCCCGCGTCAGGCTCCCGCCACGGCTGGCCGGCTGAGGCTGGTGCCGGCTAGCGGTCGACCTCGCCGTTGATGAACTTGTCCACGGCCTCGCGGGCGGCGTCGTCGCTGTACTGCTCCGGCGGCGACTTCATGAAGTAGGACGAGGCCGACAGCAGCGGGCCGCCGATGCCGCGGTCCTTGGCGATCTTGGCCGCGCGGACGGCGTCGATGATCACGCCGGCCGAGTTCGGCGAGTCCCAGACCTCGAGCTTGTACTCCAGGTTCAGCGGGGTGTCGCCGAAGGACTTGCCCTCCAGGCGGACGAAGGCCAGCTTGCGGTCATCCAGCCACGGCACGTGGTCCGACGGGCCGATGTGCACGTCGGCCTTGGCCATCTCGTGCGGGATCTGGGACGTCACCGACTGGGTCTTGGAGATCTTCTTGGACTGGAGGCGCTTGCGCTCCAGCATGTTCATGAAGTCCATGTTGCCGCCGACGTTCAGCTGGTAGGTCCGCAGCAGCTCGACGCCGCGGTCCTCGAACAGCCGGGCCATGACCCGGTGGGTGATGGTCGCGCCGACCTGAGACTTGATGTCGTCGCCGACGATCGGCACCCCGGCGTCGGTGAACTTCTGGGCCCAGGCCGGGTCGGAGGCGATGAAGACCGGCAGTGCGTTGACGAACGCCACCCCGGCGTCGATCGCGCACTGGGCGTAGAACCGGTCGGCCTGCTCCGAGCCCACCGGCAGGTAGGACACCAGCACGTCGACCCGAGCCTCGCGGAGCGCCCCGACCACGTCGGCGGGCCGCTCGTCGGACTCGGTAATGATCTCCCGGTAGTACTCGCCCAGGCCGTCCATGGTCGGGCCGCGCTGCACGGTGATTCCCGTGGGCGGCACGTCGCAGATCTTGATCGTGTTGTTCTCGCTGGCCACGATCGCCTCGGCGAGGTCACGCCCGACCTTCTTGGCGTCCACGTCGAAAGCGGCCACGAACTCGATGTCGCGGACGTGGTAAGGGCCGAACTGGACGTGCATCAGGCCTGGCACCCGGCTGGCCGGGTCGGCGTCCCTGTAGTAATGCACGCCCTGGACGAGGGAACTGGCACAGTTCCCGACGCCCACGATGGCTACCCGAACCGAACCCATGAGGATTTCTCCTTATCTGTGCCGCGCGACGATGCCACGCCAGCCCGCGAAAAATGGCCTGGCGTGCTCGTCCGCCGCCTTATGTGTGATCCCCGGCGTCGCTGCCGGAGCTGGTGCCCTGCTGCCGTTCCGTGGCGATGAGCTCGTTGAGCCAGCGGACCTCGCGCTCCACTGACTCCAGCCCGTGCCGTTGCAGTTCGAGGGTGTAGCTGTCCACCCGCTCCCGCGTCCTGGTCGCCGCGGCCCGGAAGCCCTCGAGTCGTTCCTCGAGCCTGCTGCGCCGGCCCTCCAGGATCCGCATCCTGATGTCGGCCTGGGTCAGCCCGAAGAACGCGAAGTGGACGCCGAAGCCGTCGTCCTCCCAGGAGGCGGGCCCGGACTGGCCGAGCAGGTCCTCCAGCCGCTCCTTGCCCTCGGCGGTCAGCCGGTAGACGATCTTCGACCGCCGCCCGGCCAGCGGCTTGGTCGGACCGCCGACCACGTCGTCGGCGATCAGCCCCCGGCCGAGCAGGTCCTTCAGGCACGGGTACAGCGATCCGTACCCGAACGCGCGGAACGCGCCGAGCAGCGAGTTGAGCCGCTTGCGCAGCTCGTACCCGTGCATCGGCGTCTCGTGCAGCACGCCGAGGACAGCGAGCTCGAGTGCGCCAGAACGCTGACCGCCCACTAGCTCGCCACCTCCCAGCCCGTGCGATCGCCGGGCGCCTGAGCTAGCCTGGCGCCAGAGACCTTTGTTTCGAATCGATGTATCGGGTTGATACATCGCCACGATATGCGGAGTGCTCTCACTGTGCAAGCCTGCCCTGTGGATCCGGGGCCGGGACTCGGCGCGGGCGCCGATCCGTCGTAACCTGTCGGGCATGAGGCGATCGGTGGTGGACTACGGACTGGCCCGGCGTGCGACGCTGGCCTCCGTGTTCTCCGGTCGCACGACGGTGACCGATGTATGTGACGCACATCCCTATCTGCTCCGCGCGGCCAAGTTCCATGGCGAGCCGACCGACGTCGCCTGCCCGATCTGCCGGAAGATGAAGCTCACGCATGTGACGTATGTCTATGGCGACGAGCTCGGGCGGTACGAAGGGCGCGTCAAGCAGGGCCCAGAACTAGCCGAAATGGCAGCGGAATACGCAGAGTTCACGGTCTACGTCGTCGAGGTCTGCCAGAGTTGTGCGTGGAACCACCTCGCGTCGTCCTACGTGCTCGGGACAGGCGAGCCGCCCACCCGGAGGAGTCGGCGAGCCCGAGTCGGCGAGTAGCGGCCGCGCAGTTGCGCCGCTTCCCGACCACCGTGACCTGGGAAGGCGAGGGCGAGTCACCATATATGCCGGGATGGATAGGTACCGCCAGGTAACGTGTTGTCCGGCGGGTCAACCGCTCGCATGAGACTGCTTGCCCCGTATATATCCCCGACGAGCGAGGACGCGTGAGTAATCCAGACGTGCCCGGCCCGTACCAGAAGGACCCAGGCCGGACCAGGTACCGGAGTGCTGACAATGGCAGCGCTGGCTACGGGGGAGCCAGCCGGGCCCCAGCCGGCCGTGGCGGGCCCGCCTACGAAGGCCCCGGTTACGGCGGCGGCAGCCGTGGCGCGGGGCGGCCCGGCGGGCCAGCCGACGCCTCCCGTGACCGCCCGGCGCCGGGCTCAGGTGGCGACGGCCCGGCCCGGCGGCCGCGCTCCGCGGACGACTATCAGCCGCGCGGCAGCGCGAGCGGTGGCAGCCGGCCCGGCGCCGGCCGGGGCCGCTCCGACTGGCAGCAGGACCCACGGGACGGGGCGCGCCCCGATTCCCGCTACCGCGGCGGCCC
>JBOHCO010001698.1:0-2487 GCA_050698895.1 Streptosporangiaceae bacterium | reverse complement strand
CCGACCCGCAAGCATTCCGGCTCGTGCTGAGCGACCTCGGCGCGCAACCAGGCGACGTGCTGTTCATCGATGACCGCCCCGAGAACACCCGCACCGCCGGCGACCTCGGAATGCACACCATCACCTTTACCTCCGCCAGCGCCCTCGACCGCACCCTCATCGCAGACACCGGACCCGACCGGCGCGCACCGCGCGGGACTTAGACCTGCGGACCTGTCATCCAGAAAGTCGCTCGCGGCACTCAGCAGGATCGGCCCGACTGCGTGTTTAACTGTATGCCGAACAAGCCGATGAGCACGGAACCGGGCGAGGCACGTGACAGCCGCCGCTGATCCCGGGCAGGTACCGGACGTGGCGGCAGCGCCGTCGTCCCGGCGTGGCGCTAGTCCCGCCCCGGCACCGGCCGACACCGTTGTCCAGGAGCTCTACGCCGCGCATGCGCTGACCCTCATTCGCCTGGCCAACCTGCTGGTCCGGGACCGGGCGGACGCTGAGGACATCGTGCAGGACGCGTTCACCGCCCTGTACCGGGCGCTGCCCCGGCTGCGCGACCACGACCAGCTGCTGCCCTACCTGCGCACCGCGGTGATCAATGGCTGCCGCTCCGCGCTGCGCGGACAGCGCCGGGCCGCCCAGCTCGCCACCCGCGACCTGCCGACCGAGGCCTTGGCCTCGGCCTCGGCCGAGGCGTCGGTGCTGCTCAACGAGGAGCGCCGGGCCGTGTTCGAAGCCATGTCACGGCTGCCGCGCCGGTCCCGCGAGGTGCTGGTGCTCCGCTACTACCTGGACCTGGCCGACCGCGAGATCGCCCAGACCCTCGGGGTCAGCCGCGGCACCGTCTCCTCGACTGCCTGCCGCGCGGTGGCGGCCCTGACCCGCGAATTTCGGAGTGACCATGATGTCGACTGAGGACCGGCTGCGGGACGCGTTCCGCGCCGACGCGCAGACCATCCAGCCTGGCACCATCAGGCCCCGGGCCGGCCTGGCCGACGTGGCGGAGCCAGCGCCCGGCGGACGCGCTCGCGGCACCGGCTCAGCCGGGCCGCGCCGCCGCCTGCTGATCCCGTTGTCGGCCGCTGCCGCGGTGGCAGCGATCGTGGCCGCCGTCGCGCTGGTCAGCTCGGCCAGCTCACCGGTCGGGCCCGCCGTCCGGTCGCGGGCGGCCGCGCCCGGCGGCCCGGTGCGGCCGGCGCCACGCTACCTCGTCGGCCTGCTCCGCAACGCCCTGGGTGTTTACGACGCCGCGACCGGACAGCGGATCACGGTGATCACGCCGCCGCGTGGCGGGCTGGAGTTCGACGGCGCAGCCGCGACCAGCAACGACCGGGTCTTCGTCGTCGCGGCCTCATCGCAGCACCACGGCTGCTACACCGACCTGTACCGGCTGTCGCTCACCGCAGGCGGCAGGCTGGCCGGCCTGGCGCCGCTGGCGGTGCCGCGGGTGGCCGGGGCCATGCTGGGCAGCTCCGCCCTGACCGCCAGCGCCAGCGGTCAGGTCATCGGGTACTCAGCGGGCCACTGCACCGGCGGACACGGCTGGGCCGGGGTGATAAGGCTGGCCAGCCGGCAGGTCCGGCGGTGGTCGCTGACCTCGGAAGGGCTGTTCAGCCTGAGCATGTCGCCAGACGGGCAGATGTTGTTCTTCGATGACTCGCAGGTCTACGGCGGAGACGGGACGATCAGGGCGCTGCCCACCAGCGCGCGCCCGGGGCCGGTGATGCGCCGGGCCCGGATCGTCCTGCCGGCCAGCAGCGGCGTGGACCAGACCGGCACCGTCGCCGTGGCGGACAGCGGCAAGATCCTGCTGGGCTGCCGGGAGAACCAGGGCCAGGCCGTGCTGGCCAGCTACGCGGCGGCCACCGGCCGGGAACTGGCCGTGCTGCACACCTGGCGTCACGTAGACACCGCGCCCTGCGAGATCAGCGTGACGCCATCGGGCGGGTACGTGCTGGTCACCGATATCGGCAGCGGCCTGGGCAGCCGTCTGGACCTCTACACCGGCCGGGCCCGGGCCATCGGCGGCGGCGCGGGCCAGCCCGTGGGCGTCGCCTGGTAAGAACCTCGGCGGGCCGGGACGGCGGGCCGGGACGGCGGGCCGAGGTGCGCGTTATCGCTCGCCGATCAGGCGCTGGTAGAGCGCGGTGGTCTCCGCGGCCGGCGGCACGCCGACCTGCTCGCGCAGTAGCTCGATGAGCTCGTCGTAGTGGTGCACGGCGCGGGCCGTCTCGCCGAGCTGGGCCCAGCTGCTCATCAGCTCGCGGTGCGCGGTCTCGTTGAGCGGCTCGTGCGCGACCAGGCGGCGGAAGGCGGTCACCGCCGCCTGGTGACGGCCGGCCGCGGCGTGCAGCCGGCCGACGGCGAGCAGCGCCGCCTCGAACGCCCGCCGCAGCTCGTCCCGGCGGGCCCGGGCCCAGTCGCCAACGGTCATGTCGGTCAGGAAGTCGCCGCCGTACGCGGCGATGGCGCGCTGGAGATCGGGCAGCGCGG
>JBOHCO010001697.1:0-1914 GCA_050698895.1 Streptosporangiaceae bacterium | reverse complement strand
GTGCACGGCCTCGGCCCCGGCGGCGACGGCGGCCTCGGCCGCCCGGGCCAGCCCGGCCGGGTCGGTGGGCAGGCCGGGGTGGTCGCCGGGGGCTCGCTCGCCGTTCAGGCACACCTTCATCCGCCGGATGTCCGCCATGACGTCATGCTCGCACCCGTCCGGGCCGGATGGGCGGTGCCGCGCGTGAGCGGGGGCGGGCGGGTCGCTAGCGTGAAGACGTGCAGATCGAGACGGGGTACGGCCCGGCCGAGGCGGAGCTGGACGGGCCGGCCCGGGCCAGGTTCCTGCTGGTCCTGACCCACGGGGCGGGCGGCGGCGTGGACTCGGCCGACCTGCTGGCGGCCCGCGACGCCGGGCTGGCGGCGGGCGGCGCGGTGGCCCGGGTGCTGCAGCCCTACCGAGTGCGCGGAGCCAGCGCGCCGGGCTCGCCGCAGCGGCAGGACGCCGCCTGGCTGGAGATCATCGCGGCGCTGCGGGACCGGCGTCGGCGGGGGCCGCTGGTCCAGGGCGGGCGGAGCAACGGGGCGCGGGTCGCCTGCAGGACGGCGGGCGCGGCCGGGGCGGCCGCCGTGCTCGCGCTGGCGTTCCCGCTGCACCCTCCGGGGCGGCCAGAGAAATCACGGGCTGATGAGCTTCGGGCGGCAGGCGTTGACGTGCTGGTCATCAACGGCGACCGGGATCCGTTTGGCATCCCCCACGAGGCCGATGCGACGAGAGTCGTCGTCCTGCCCGGACAGACGCATGCGCTCAGCGGAGCGGCCCGCCCGATCGAGCGGGAAGTCAGTGCCTGGCTGGGCGCGGTCCTGGCCGGTGGCGGAGCGGTCAGCAAAAGCGCGGGGCGAGCCTAGTGCCCGAAGGGGCTAAGCGGCGGGGGAGTCGGCTTCGTTGGGCCGGCTCAGCGGGGCCAGCGGGGGCCGCGTGAACGGGTCCGTCGGGCGGTGCGGCTCGATGGTCAGCCCGTCCGGGAGCAGTTCGCCGGTGTCCTCGAAGACGACAATGCCGTTACAGAGCAGGCTCCAGCCCTGCTCGGGGTGGCTGATAATCGTTCTGGCCGCCTCGCGGTCCGGATCCTTAGGATCCGGGCATTGGGGCGTGTGCGGGCACATTCTTGTGCCTCCTGTGTAAGCGTCTAGTTGTGCTCTTGATCACACTCTACTGTGCCAGCTAGCTTGCATTTCGCGGCATGGCCCGTTGTGACGGTTTTCTTTACCACCCTTTGTAGCTTTCCGCTCATCGCGCAGCTAGCCCGAAGGGGTCACTGCTCTAATCGGAGAGTAACAATGCCGGAACGCAGTGTTATTCCCGTACGAACCGCCGGGTCAGTGCTCCGGGACGTGCGCGATCGGGACGTCCAGCGCCACGGTCTCGAGCCGGGCCGGGAACCCCGTGAGCTGGTAGGACTCCCGCAGCGTGAGCAGCCGCTCGGCCTCGTCGGTCAGGGCGTGCACGGCGGGCTTGGCCTTCGACTTGCGTCGGTAGATCCGGTCGTCGTAGCCGCGCGGGCCGATCTCCGCCCGCTCCGCCGCGTAGGCCGCGCGCATGGCGTCGGTCAGCGCCGCATCCAGCCGGTGCGCCAGCCGGTACTGAGCATCGCCCGGCGCGCCGGTGGCCTGCGCCTGCCGGTAGGCCTGCTCGGCCTCCCGGGCCGCGGCCAGCAGGCTGTCGAAGTTGGCTGCCAGTGCTACGTCGGCCAGGTAGGCGGCCTCAGCCGCCGAGCTGACCTTGTTCCGACCCCTTGTCACGGCGGTCAGCTTAGCGGATCGGCCGGCCCGGCCGGCGAGGCCGGCGGCGGCTCCGGCGGTGGCTCCGGGCTAGCGCGCGAAGTAGTGCCAGCCGAGCCAGAGCCAGCCCAGGAGGATCAGGACCCGGCCCACCCGCGGCCGCATCAGGTAGCCCAGCCACTGGCCCAGAGTG
>JBOHCO010001696.1:0-6961 GCA_050698895.1 Streptosporangiaceae bacterium | reverse complement strand
ACGCCCGCAAGCACGCGCCCGGCCAGCCGGTCCGGCTGGCGCTGGCCTACGAGCCGGGCCAGGTCACGGTCAGCGTGGCCAACCCGCTGCCGCCCGACGGGGACGCCGGGCGGCTGGCCGCGAGCGGGGCCGGCTACGGCCTGGCCGGGCTGCGGGAGCGCGCCGCGCTGGCGGGCGGCTCGTTAGCGGCCGGCCCGCAGGACCGGCAGTGGCAGGTGCACCTGAGGATCCCGACGTGACGGTGCTGCCCAGGGGGGACACGGCGCGCCCTGGGGACACCCCAGACCCCGATGGCCCTATCCCCCCCGCGGTGCCTGGCGGCGGCATTGTTGAGGAACCCGTCACGGTCGTCGTCGCCGACGACCAGTCCGCCGTCCGCGAGGGCCTGGTGCTGCTGCTCGGCACGCTGCCCGGCATCACCGTGGTCGGCGAGGCCGGGGACGGCGAGGCGGCGCTGGCGGCCGTGGCCGAGCTGGCCCCCCGGGTGGTGCTCATGGACCTGAACATGCCCGGCTGCGACGGGGTGGAGGCCACCCGCCGGGTCCGGGCGGGCTTCCCGCGGACCCGGGTCGTGGTGCTGACGACTTACTCCGACGACGACTCGATCATCGGCGCCCTGCAGGCCGGCGCGCTGTGCTACCTGACCAAGGACGCGACCAGGGCCGAGATCGGCCGGGCCGTGCACGCCGCCGCGGCGGGCCAGGCCGTGCTGGCCCCCGAGGTGCAGCAGCGGCTGCTGGCCGCCGCCGCACGGGCGGTCGCCCCGGCCCCGGACGACGAGCGGGACCTCACCCCGCGCGAGTCGCAGGTGCTGCGCCTCATCGCGGCCGGGCAGTCCAACCGGGAGATCGCCCGGGCGCTGGTGGTCAGCGAGGCGACGGTCAAGACGCACGTGAACCGGATCTTCGCCAAGACCGGCTCACGGGACCGGGCCCAGGCCACCCGGTACGCCTACACCCACGGCTACGCCGAGCCGTAACCCGGCCAGCGGCTGCCGGGCCCGGAACGCGCTGCGGTAGCCCTGCGGCGTCGTGCGCAGCGCCCCGCGGAAGTGCTTGCGCAGGTTGTCGGCCGTGCAGAAGCCGCTGCGGGCCGCGACCGCCTCCACCGGCAGGTCCGAGGTCTCCAGCAGCCGCTGGGCCAGCCGGACCCGCTCGCGGGTCAGCCACTGGTAGGGCGTGGTGCCGGTGGCGGCCAGGAACCGGCGGGCGAATGTGCGCGGGCTCATGGCCGCCCGGGCGGCCAGGTCGTCCACCGACACCGCCTCGTCCAGGTGCTCCTGGAGCCAGGCCATCGTGTCGGCGAACAGGTTCGTGCCGTCCGGCACCGGCACCGGCGCCTCGATGAACTGGGCCTGGCCGCCGTCCCGCTGCGGCGGGACGACCAGGTCGCGGGCGACCCGGGTGGCGATCTCGGTGCCGTAGTCGCGGCGGACCATGTGCAGGCACAGGTCGAGGCTGGCCGCGGAGCCGGCCGAGGTCAGCAGGTCCCCGTCGTCCACGTAGAGCACGCCGGGGTCCACCGCCACCGCCGGATGGCGGCGGGCCAGGTCCGCGCACTCGGACCAGTGCGTGGTGGCCTGGCGGCCGTCCAGCAGCCCGGCCGCGGCCAGCACGAACGCGCCCGTGCACAGCGACAGGATGCGGCAGCCGCGGGCCTTGGCCGCGCGCAGCGCGTCGAGCACCTCGCCCGGCACCTGCTCGAACAGGTCGGTCGGCGCCACCACCACCGTGCCGGCCGTGCCCAGCGCCTCCAGGCCGTGCGGCACCTCGATCCGCAGGCCCCCGTCGGTCAGCACCGAGTCGCTGGGGCCGCAGACCGACAGCCGGTACCACGGCACGCCGAACGCGGCCCCGTACGGGCCGCCGAACACGTCGCAGGCCACGCCCAGCTCCATCACCGACAGGCCGTCGAAGACCACGACGGCCACGTCCTGGCCCGCGCCGGGCGGCTCAGCCATTGTGACTCTGGCCATTGTGGCAGTTTTGTCTTGCACTGTGTCAATGATGCCACTGTCGGCGGCTGGTGACCAGGGGCCAGGATGGACATATGCACGGCAACCACCGATCCGCCACCACGGCCAGCCCGCCCGCCGCGGCGCGCACCGCGTCCCGCGCGCGGCTGATCCTGCACGACTCGCGGGGCTCCGGGCCGCTCGTGGGCCGCTCGTTCCGGGGCCTGAACCGGGGCCTGGCCCGCGCCCGCGCGCTGGGCCTGGACCGCGACCTCGCCGCCGGGCGCTCGCCCGAGGCCGGCTGGCTGCTGGCCAGCCGGGCCCAGGATCTCGTCGCCGTCCGGACCCGCGAGGTCCTGGCCGGGGACTGGGAGCACCTGCTGCGGGTTGTCCGGCGGCCGCCCGTGCCCCGCACCCCGCTGGGGGCCATCTGCCGTGACCGCGTCGCCGCCGCCGAGCCCGACATCCGCGAGATGGTGTCCCGGCTGCGCGCCCCGCTGCCGGTCGCCGCCCGCGGCGTGGCCACGGCCAGCACCCTGCTCGGCGACGGCGCCGGGCCGCTGTACAACCGGGCCAGCCGCCGCGACCTGGCCGCCGACGTCCGGCGGGCCACCCGTCAGCTCGACCCGGCCGTCTCGCTGTTCCCGTCCGGCGCCTAGCGGCAACTGGCCGGCGGTCGGCGTCACGCCTCCAGCCGGCGGATGCCGCCGGCGGGCGCGTCCAGTATCGCGAGCATCATGTCCCGCAGGCGGGCCTGGTCGGCCGGCGACAGCGGGCGCAGGATGTCCCGCTCGATCTCGGTGCCGACCGAGGCCAGCTCGCGCGCGATCCCGCGCCCGGTGCCGGTCAGGTCCAGCACGCGCCGTCGCCGGTCGGCCGGGTCGACCTCGCGGTCGATCAGGCCGCGCTCGACCAGGGACTCCACGATCGGCCCGGTGTTGCGCGGGTCGACGCCGATCAGCTCGGCCAGTCGCTGCTGGCCGACCGGGCCGGCCTCGCTGAGCGTCATCAGCACCTTGTACTGGCTGGGGTTCACGTCAAAGTCGGCCAGCATGGCCGCCCAGCGCTGGTGGGCCAGCGATCCGGTCTTGGCCAGCAGGTACCAGGTGCTGTCCAGGAAGAACGGCCCGCCGGGGATCCGGTGGCCGATGGCATCGCCAATGCCCGCCGCTGATATCACCCGGCAATTCTACGGTAGGCATGTACCATGATAGACATGATCCATGTTTATATGGTGGTCGCCATGACGAGGATGCCGCTGACCTACAGTGAAACCGAGGACGGTGCTGATGCCTGAGCCAGCTGGGCCGGAAGTGACGGCCGCGCAGGCCGCCGGGGCGGCCGGCGCAGGCCGCCGTGCCCACGTCCCCGACGGGCTGATCCTGGCCCTGGCCTGCGTGGCGCAGTTCATGGTCGTGCTCGACGTATCGATCGTCAACGTTGCCCTGCCCTCGATCGGCCGGGAACTGCACTACAGCGCGACCGGCCTGCAGTGGGTCGTCAACGCGTACGTGCTGACCTTCGCCGGCTTCCTGCTGCTGGGCGGGCGCGCCGCCGACCTGTTCGGGCGCCGCCGCGTCTTCGTGGCCGGGCTCGCCCTGTTCACCCTGGCCAGCGTGGCCGGGGGCGCCGCCCAGACGGCCGGCTGGCTGACGGCGGCCAGGGCGGTCCAGGGCATCGGCGGCGCCCTGCTGTCACCGGCGACGCTCACCATCATCGTGACGACGTTCCCGCCCGACCGGCGGGCTCGTGCCCTGGGCATCTGGAGCGCCGTGGCGGGCGCCGGCGGCGCCGCCGGATCAATCCTGGGCGGCATCCTGACCTCGGCGCTGTCCTGGCGCTGGGTGCTGTTCGTGAACATCCCCATCGGGGTGATCGCCACGATCGCGGCCCTCGCGTGGCTCACCGAGGCCGCGCGCTCCGGTCCCGCGGCCGGCCCCGGCCCCGCTCCTGGTGCCGCTCCCGGTGTCACTCCCGTGGCCGCACCCGCGCCCGCGCGGCGCCTCGACGTCGCCGGGGCGGTCACCGTCACCGCCGGCCTGGGCGTGCTGATCTACGCCATCGTCGGCACCGAGTCACACCCCTGGGGCTCGGCCCAGACCATCGCCCTGCTGGCGGCGGCGGCCGTCCTGCTGGCCGCCTTCGCGGTCATCGAGCTGCGCCTGGCCCGCGTCCCGCTGGTGCCGCTGGACTTGTTCCGCTCCCGCTCCGTGTCCGCCGGCAACGCGGTGATGTTCCTGGTCGGGGCCGCGTTCTTCTCGATGTGGTACTTCCTGTCGCTCTACCTGCAGAACGTCCTGGGCTACAGCGCGCTGCGGGCCGGCACGGCCTTCGTGCCGATGGCCATCGCGATCATCGCCGGCGCTCAGGCCAGCTCGCGCCTGCTGCCCAGGATCGGCGTCCGGCCGCTGCTGATGACCGGCACGCTGCTGGCCGCGGCCGGCTTCGCCTGGCTGTCGCGGATCGATCCGCACGCGTCGTACTGGGGCCAGGTGTTCGGGCCGGGCTGCATCATCGCGCTCGCGCTGGGCGTCCTGTTCACCCCGCTGGCCGCGGCCGCCACTACGGGCGTGCCCCCGCATCAGGCCGGGCTCGCCTCCGGCGTGCTCAACACCTCCCGCCAGGTCGGCGGCTCGCTGGGCCTGGCCATCCTGGCCACCGTCGCCACCGACCGCACCGCGGCCCTGGCCGGCCTCGGCCAGCGGGCCGCGCTCAGCAGCGGATACGCCCGCGCGTTCGAGCTGGCCGCGGTCGTCTGCCTGCTCGCGTTCGCGGCGTCGCTGGCCATACCGCCGATCCGGCGGCGGCTCGCCTAGGCGGCCGCCCGCTCGTCGATGAGGCCCGCGGCGCGCAGGTCGGCCCACAGCGCCGCGGGCACCTCGGCCCCGAACGCGGCCAGGTTGCTGGCCACCTCGGCCGGCGTGCGCATGCCCAGCACGATCCCGGCCACCACCGGGTGCAGCAGCGGGAACGCCATCGCCGCCTGCGGCAGCGTCACCCCGTGCGCCTCGCAGACGTCCGCGATGCGGTGCACCCGGGCCACCAGCTCGGGCGGCGCGGGCGCGTAGTCGTAGTGCGCGTCCGGCGCCGGCCGCGGCGTGGCCAGCAGGCCCGAGTTGAGCACGGACGCCCCCAGCACCGAGACCCCGCGCTCGGCGCAGGCCGGCATCAGGTCGTCCAGGGCGCTGTGGTTCAGCAGCGTGTAGCGGCCCGACAGCATCACCACGTCCACGTCCGCCTCGCGGACCAGCCGGGTCAGCAGGGCGTGGTCGTACATGCCCGCGCCGATGGCGCCGACCGCGCCCTCGGCGCGCAGCCCGGCCAGCGCCGGGTAGCCGTCCCGCAGCGCGTCCTCGAAGTGCTGCTCCGCGTCGTGCAGGAACAGCACGTCGATCCGGTCCGTGCCCAGCCGGGCCAGCGAGTCCGCCACGCTGCGCCGAACCCCGTCGCGGGTGAAGTCCCACACCCGGCGGTGCGTCGCCGGCACCTCGAACGCCTCGTCGGTCCGGCCCGCCGCGTCCTGCGGCACCAGCAGCCGGCCCACCTTGGTCGACAGGGTGAACTCGGCCCGCGGCTGGTCGTGCAGCAGCGCGCCCACCCGGCGCTCCGAGGTCCCGATGCCATAGTGCGGCGAGGTGTCGAAGTAGCGGATCCCGCCGTCCCAGCCCGCCGCCAGCGCCGCCGCCGCCGTGTCATCGTCCAGCGCCGCGTACAGGCCGCCCAGCGGCCCACCGCCGAAGCCGAGCTCGGTCACCTCCACCGCGCTGCGCCCGAGCCGGTTCTTCTTCACGTCGCCGCCCTCCTGTCGGTCATCATCATGGCAGCTGGCTCAGCGTCGTCCCGTTCCGCGGGATCGCGACCCAGCCCTCGGTGCGGGCCGCCGCCTCCTCGGCCGGGTTACGGGGACGGAGCGTGAGCCCGCGACTGGCGGCCCTGGCCGCGAGCGCGGCGATGAGCGCGTCGGCGGCGTCGTGCTGGCGGCGGCACTGGCCGGCGATCTCCCCTTGTTTCGGCCACGGGGTCTGGGTTGTGAGCTCATCCATGAGCTGGCCCAGCCTCTCGGGCTCGCGCGGGCGCTTGTCGCCCTGGTGGGTCAGGCCCCAGACCTTCAGCGACGCCGCCGGGTAGACCTCGACGACCTTCCCGGTGCCCGCGCGGTCCACCGGCTGGCCGCGCCGGGCCAGCTCGGCCAGCCGGATCGCGCAGCGCATGGCCGCGGACCCGATCCGGTCGGCCGAGACGCTCAGCGGCGCCAGCCCGGGGGAGTGCCGTCGGGCGGCAGCGGCACCGCGCCGGCCTGGTGGGCGGTCACGAAGCGGATGAACTCGTCGGGCCAGCCGAGCGGGCAGTCGATGCCCGCCTGGTCCGCCTCGGCCAGCGCGGCCAGCACGGTCGCGTCGTCCGCGGGGCTGGTGAGGCTCCGGGTGCCTGCGGGTCTTACGCTGCGGAGATGGCTGTCACCCTGACCGAGTCCGAGCGTGCTTACTTCAAGAGCCAGCCCCTGGCGCGCCTGGCCACCGTAGATGCGAGCGGCGCGCCCCAGAACAACCCGGTGGGCGCGTTCCTCGACGAGGAGACCGGCGACATCCTGATCGGCGGCCACGCCATGGGCGTCACCCGTAAGTTCCGCAACGTCCAGGCCAACGGCCGGGTCGCTCTCGTCATCGACGACCTCGTCTCGCGGGACCCGTGGACCGTGCGCGGCCTCGAGATCCGCGGCACCGCGGTCGCGCTGGAAGACGTCGACCCGCCGGTCCCGTTCATGAGCCGCGAGGTCATCCGCATCACCCCCGCCTGGGTGACGAGCTGGGGCGTCGACCCCGAGGCTCCGGGCCGCCGGAGCCGCTGACCTCTGGGTAGCCCCGCTGCTACGCTCCGGATGTGAGCCTCTCTCGCGTCGCCGCCCTGCCCGCCGCCGTCGTTGCGCTCGCGCTGGCCGGCGCTGCTCCGGCCTCGGCCAGCCCGGCCAGGCCCAGGCCGCTGCCCTGCCACGCCTCCATGAGCAAC
>JBOHCO010001695.1:0-4916 GCA_050698895.1 Streptosporangiaceae bacterium | reverse complement strand
GAGTACGCCGGGCCTGGGAGGAGCGGCACCCGCGCCTGCGCGAGGCCGCGGCCGCCGCCGCGGCCTGACCGCGCCGGGCCGGTCGGCTGATGCCGCTTGACGACCTGCACCGTCAGGTAGCCGCGATCGCCCTGCGCGCCGCGGAAGCCCACGGCTTTGCCCTCGGCGGCGGCAACGCCCTGATCGCCCACGGGGTGATCAGCCGGCTGACCCACGACGTTGACCTGTTCAGCGACCAGGAGTCCGGCGTCGCCCGGGCCAGCGCGGCGGTCGAGACCTCGCTCGTCGAGGCGGGCTTCCTGGCCGAGCGCCAGGACACCACCGGCGGCCTCGGCGACATCTTCTACGGCATGGGCGACGGGCTGGCCGAGTGGATCGTCACCGCGCCGGGCGGGCAGCAGATGACCCTCCAGATGTCCTACTTCGACCGGGCCCGGAGGCCGATCAGGAAGGACGTCGGGCCCGTGCTGGCCCTCGAGGATGCCATCGGCGGGAAGGTGTGCGCGCTGGCCTCTCGGGCCGAGCCCAGGGACTACATCGACACCGCGGCGACCCTGCGGCGCGGCTACACCCCGGAGCAGCTCATCGGCTTCGCCCGGCGGCTGGACCCCGGCCTGACCGAGCGGGACTTTGCCGACGCGGGCCGGCAGCTGGACCGGATGCCCGACGAGGTCTTCGCCCAGTACGAGCTGGGCCCGCGGGACGTGGCCCGGCTCCGGGAGCGGTTCGCGGGCTGGCCCCGCTAGCGGGACCGGCGGCTCAGGACGACTCGGCCGTCGGATGCGGCAGCGGCAGCTCGCACCAGACGATCTTGCCCGACACCGCGCGGCGCGCGCCCCAGCGCTGCGCCACCTGGCTCACGACCTGGAGCCCGCGGCCGCGCTCGTCCTGGTCATCGGGGTGCCGCAGCCGCGGCAGCGCGGCCGAGTCGTCCAGCACCTCGATCACCAGGCCGCCTTCCAGCACCAGGCGCAGCCCGATCTGGCCCTGGGCATAGCGCACCGCGTTGGTCACCAGCTCGGAGACCAGCAGCTCGGCGCTGAACGTCAGCTCGCTCAGCCCCCAGCGCTTCAGCGGGCGGCGGATCAGCGTCCGGGCCCGGTGCGCCGAGGTCAGCTCGGCCGGCAGCTTCCAGGACACGTACTTGTCCTCGGGAATCCGGCGCAGCCGGGCGATCAGCAGCGCGATGTCATCCCGCTGCTGGTCGGCGTAGACGCCGGCCAGCGTGGCCTTGCACAGATCCTCGAGCGGCTGGGTCGGCGACTCCGGGCCGAAGATGCTCTTGAGCTTGGCCAGGCCCACGTCGATGTCCTCGGTACGCCGCTCGACCAGGCCGTCGGTGTACAGCACCAGCAGGCTGCCGTCCTCGACGTCGATGACCCGGCTCTGGATCGGGCCGGACCCGATGCCCAGCGGCGGCGACGGGGAGATGTCCAGCAGCTCGCCCTCGCCGTCCGGGTGCACCAGCAGCGGCGGCAGGTGCCCGGCCGAGGCCAGCTCGCAGGTGCCGCTGACCGCGTCGTAGATGCCGTAGACGCAGGTCGCGAAGTGCGGCTCGCGGGCGCCCAGTTCCTGCATCAGCTCGTTGAGCTGCTGCAGGGTCTCGGCCGGCGGCAGCTCCAGCATGGCCAGCGTGTGGATCGCGGTGCGCAGCCGGCCCATGGTGACGGCCGCCCGCACACCGTGCCCGGCCACGTCGCCGACGACCAGGGCCACCCGGCCGCCGGGCAGCGCGATCGACTCGTACCAGTCGCCGCCGATCTCGATGAGCTTGCTGCCGGGCAGGTAGCGGTGCTTGACCTCGACCGAGGACGGCGCCGACAGTCCCGTGGGCAGCATGCTGCGCTGCAGCGTGAGCGCGGTGGCGCGCTCCCGGCTGAACCGCTGCGCGTTGTCCATGAAGATCGCGGCGCGGGAGGCGAAGTCCGTGCCCAGCTCGGTGTCGTAGGCGTCGAAGCGCCGGTAGCCGGGCAGCCGGGTGCACACGAAGAAGCCCAGCATCGAGCCGCGGGCGATCAGCGGCAGGATCAGCAGCGAGGTACCGCCGAGCAGGTCGGCCACCGGCTTGCGGATCCACGCGCTCGCGATCTGGTCCGCGCTCTCGCTGACGATCGTCTCGCAGACCGGCAGGCCCGTCTCCATGCACCGGGTGTAGGGCGTGCCCGGCGGGTAGCGCAGCACCTCGCCGACGGGGAACGTCGCGTCCCAGGCCCCGTCGTCGTTGTCGTGGGCCACCGCCAGCCGCCGCATCAGCTGCGACCCGTCCTGGGTCTCGGCCAGCATGTCCTCGTCGCCGATCAGGTTCTCCCGGATCAGCAGCCCGGCCGTGTTGCAGAAGTGCGGCACCAGGATGTTGATCAGCTCCGGCGCCATCTGGTCCATGTCCAGCTCGCCGCCGATGCGCCGCAGCGCCCCGTCCAGCATCGCGTGCCGCATCACCGCCGGGTCCAGGAACCGCTCCTCCAGCGGCGGCGGGATGCGCAGGATGACCTGCGCGACCATCTCCGGGTCGGCCGAGCGCACCGGCTGCACCGTGACCACGCCGTCGGCGGCCGTGCCGCGCGCGGTCCGGACCTTCAGCACCGCCGTGCCCTCGCGGCCCGAGCAGGCGCCGTCGACCAGCCCCTGGAGCGTGGCCGCGTGCGCCTCGGACCCGGCCAGCAGGCTGCCCAGGTCAGTGCCCAGCAGCGCGGCGGGCTCGTCGCAGAGCACGTCGGCGGCCAGCCGGTCGTGCTGCCGGATTCGGCCCGTTTTGTCAATGCCGAGGGTGAGCGTTCGCGCCGAAGTATTCGCCATGAGCGCGGAGATCTCGGCCGTCGCCGTGGATTCCACTGGGCGCTCCTTTCGGCTGCGCGGGTCGTCGCCTGTTCTCCTTATTATGGAGCAGCTTCACGCAGGTTGAGGGAGAAGACCAAACGGCCAGCCCGGCCGATCGCGGGCATTAGGCCAGAAAACCGCGCCGGCAAGCCTGAGGAGAGTTGCGTGACCACAGCCGGGTCGGGCGTCGTGATCGTTGGTGCTGGTCCGACCGGCCTGCTCCTGGCCTCGGAACTGGCCCTGGCCGGGGTGCCCTGCCAGGTCCTCGAGCGCCGCGACGGCCCCCGTGAGGACTCCCGCGCCATCTGCCTGCACGCCCGGAGCATGGAGGCCCTCGACCTGCGCGGCCAGGCCGCCACCTTCGCCGATGCCGGGCTTGCCGTGCCCGGCTTTCCCCTCGGCCCGCGCGGCGCGGAGATCAACTTCGGCGTGCTCGACTCCGACTTCCCGTACATGCTGGACATGCCGCAGAGCCAGATCGAGCGGCTGCTGCTGGCCAGGGCCCTCGAGCTCGGGGCCGAGATCCGCTGGTCGGCCACCGTCACCGCCGTCAGCCAGGACGACGACGGGGCCACCGTCGCGCTGACCGACGGCACCCGGGTGCGAGCCGGCTTCGTCGTCGGCTGCGACGGGGTGCACAGCTTCGTCCGCGACGCGGCCGCGATTCCGTTCCCCGGCATTCACAACCCCGGCTCCGTGGTGCTGGCCGACCTGCGGCTCGACGGACTGCCCATGGACGCCGCCTACGGCGACCTTTCCCGAGACGGAATGCTGCTGGTCTTCCCGTTCCGGGACGGTACGTGCCGGGTGGTCCTGTACGACTACTCGCGCGCCGGGGTCCCGGTCACCGAGCCGGTCGACCTGGCCGAGGTGGTCTCCAGCCTGCGGCGGGTCACCGGCCAGGACTTCGGGCCGCGTGACCTGTACTGGTCGCGCCGCTACCGCAGCGAGAGCCGCCAGGCCCCGCGATACCGGTCCGGCCGCGTCCTGCTGGCCGGGGACGCCGCCCACGCCCACTCGCCGGCCGGCGCCCAGGGCATGAACACCGGCTTGCAGGACTCCGTGAACCTGGGCTGGAAGCTGGCCGCCACGGTGCGCGGCTGGGGTCCCGGCTGGCTGCTGGACTCCTATCACGACGAGCGCCACCCCGTCGGCGCGGACGTGCTGGCCCTGACCGGCCGCCAGTTCCGCCTGAACACCGCCCGCGGCCCGGCCATGCGCGCCCTGCGCTGGGGCGTGCACCGCCTGGTCGTTCCCCTTCCGCCCGTCCAGGCCCGCCTGGCCCGCGAGTACTCCGGCATCGCCATCGCCTATGCCCCCGCGCCCGGCCCGGCCGCCGCCGCCCCACCCGGCCCTGATGTCCCTGATGTCCCGGCCCCGCACCGGCTGGCCGGGACCCGGCTGCCGCCGGGCCCGCTGACCCTCGCCGCCGGCGGCACGACCCGGCCGTACGAGCTGTTCCATGACGGGCGGCTGGTGCTGCTGGAGCGGTCCGGGGCCGCTGACGCCGACATCCTGCCCGGCCGGATCAGGACCGTGCGGGTCGCCCGCGGCCGGCCAGCCCGGCTGCCTCCGGCCGTGCTGGTCCGCCCCGACGGCTACATCGCCTGGGCCAGCGACGAGCCTGACCCCGCCGTCCGGGCCAAGGCCGCCGCCGCCGCCGCTCACATCTGGTGCGCTGGCTAGTTGGCCAGGCTGCCCAGCAGCAGGCCGCTGCGCCAGTAGCGCTGCAGGACCAGGAACAGCGCGATCAGCGGCACGATCGTGACCAGGCCGCCCACCACGACCAGCGGGAACAGCTCGGCATTGCCGCTGTTCTGCCCGCGCTCGGCCCACAGGCCCAGGCCCACCGTGAGCGGGTAGAGGTTGTTCTGGCTGAAGATAATCAACGGCAGGAAGTAGTTGTTCCAGACCCCCACCACGCTGATCAGCAGGACCGTCATCAGGCCGGGAACCATCAGCGGCAGGGCCAGCCGGAAGAAGATCCGGACCTCGCCCGCCCCGTCGATGCGGGCCGCGTCGAGCAGTTCCCTCGGCACGGATACCTCGACGAACACCCGCATCAGGTAGACACCCACCGGGCTGACCATGCTCGGCAG
>JBOHCO010001694.1:0-2575 GCA_050698895.1 Streptosporangiaceae bacterium | reverse complement strand
GTGCACGGTGACCACGAGCGCCGGGCGGGCGCGGCGATCGCGCTTGCGAGAGTGGCCGGGATCGCCGGGCCGGCCGCGCCGTAGTGGCCGCAGGGCCAGGGCCGCGAACGCGCCGGCCCGCATGCCGTGCGCGTGCACCACGTCCGGGCGAGCCTGGCGCAGCAGCCGGCGCAGCCGCAGGAGCACGGCCAGGTCGTGAGCCGGGCGGGGCCGCTCGGAGATCTCGGCCAGGTGGAATGGGATCGCGGGGCCCTGGCCGCCAGTCGCCGGACCCTGGCCGCCATCGGACCAGGCGTCCGCTCCGGCGCGGAACGCGGGCTGCGCGCTGGCCGGACCTATGGCCAGCATCGCCAGCCCGGCCCGGCGGCACCCCTCGGCCAGCATGCCCGCGTGCCGGGCCGTGCCCCCCGACGCCGTGCCCAGCACCACGGCGACGCTCGGTTCTCCCATCCGGGCTGCCGCGACCCGCCTGTCTGACCCGGCCAGCTCGCCTGATACCTCAGGCCGGCTGGACCCCCCGGGCCCGTCCGGGCCGCCTGGCCCGCTCATCTGGTCGCCGTCCGGCGGACACGGCCGAGGGCGGCGCGCAGCTCACCGCCGTCGAGCACGTAGGCCACGCCGCCGAAGACGGCCGTCGCGCAGACGGCTGCCAGCGCCGCGGCCACTCCGTCCAGCACCAGCGGCGGCGAGTGCCGGCCGTGGGTCGCGAGCACGCCGACGGCGCCGCCGGCGGCCGCTCCGGCCAGCCCGGCCGCCAGCCCGGCCACGGTGGCCCTGGCCATCGCCCGCAGCGCGGAGGGGCCCCGGACCCGGCGGACCGCGAGCACCAGGGCGACGGCCGCGATCGTGAAGCCGATCGTGTTGCCCAGCCCGAGGGCGGCCACGACCCAGCGCGGCGAGGCCAGGTGCACGAGCACGAGGTCGGCACCGATCACCGCCAGCCAGCCGCCGACCATGGCCGCGGCGGCGATGGCGTTGCGGCCCGAGGCCAGCAGCACCCGCGACAGGCAGGCCATCAGCCCGTAGCCGATCAGGCCGGGCGCGAAGGCGGCGAAGCCGAGCGCCAGCTCCAGCACCTGGCCGTGGCCCGCGAACACCCGGGCGGCCGGGGTGGCCACCGCGGCCAGCAGCGCCGCGCCCAGGAACGACATCAGCAGCACGGCCCGGCTCGACCCGGCGGAGGTCTCGTCGAACTCGGAGCTGTCGCTGCCGGACAGTACCGGGAACACGCTGATGACGATGGGCACCGCGAGCACGGCGTAGATGGACTCGAAGGCCTGCCAGCCGTACCCGTACAGCACCACCGCGCCCTGGGTGGCGCTGCCGTTGGCCAGCCGGATCACCACCAGCAGCGCGGCGTCCTGGGCGATGAGGGCCGCGATGCCGTAGCCGGCCAGTCCCCTGGCCTGCCGGGCGACGCCCGCGGGGAACCGCAGCGTGGGCCGCAGCCGCAGCCGCAGTGCCACCGCCGGCACCAGCGCGGTGAGGGCCAGCGCGGCGACGCCCAGCGTGGTGCCGGCCGCCAGGATCAGCTCCGCGGAGACGGGCAGCCCGGCCACGTGCTCGCGGTGGCCCGCGCCGAACGGCACGAACAGCAGGTACGCCGCCATCACCACCAGGCTGGAGATGACCGGCGCCAGCGCGGGCGCGGTGAACCGGCGGTGGGCCTGGAGTATCCCGTACAGCGCCACGGCCAGCCCGTAACAGAGCACCTGGGGCACGAACACCGTGATCATGCGGCTGGTCAGGGTGATCATGCTGGCGTGGCCGCAGTGTCCGGCCGGGTTGGCCGGGCTGAGCACGCTGGCGATCGGGCCGGCCGCCACGGCGATGAGCAAGCTGACCGGGGCCAGGATGACCACGGTCCAGGTCAGCAGGGCCGAGGAGGTCTGGGTGACCTGCCGGGCGGCGGCCGCGTCGGTGCCGACCCGCTGCGCGGACCGGGCCAGCAACGGCACCATGACGCTGGTCAGCGCGCCGCCCAGCACGATGTCGTAGATGATGTTGGGCACCTGGTTGGCGGTGGTGTACGCGGTGCCCAGGCAGTACGCCTCGACGGTATGCGCGAACACCACCTGACGGACCAGGCCCAGCAGGCGCGCGCAGATAGTCAGCACCGCGATCAGCGCGGCCGCCCGGCCGATGCCCGCGGCGATGGCCGGGCCCGGCCCGGCGGCGCGCTCCGGGGTGTCCTCGGTGACCGGCGGCGCGGGCTCGGTCACTGGGGCGGGACGCTCGCCGGGGTCGCCGGCCCGGCCTGCGCGCCCGCTGCCGGGGCGCCGTCCGCCGTCTCGCCGGGTCGCGCGGACCCGTTAGCCCGGCTGGCCCGCCCGGCCACCCCCGTGCCGCGATGGCGGGCCGGGGCGGGGCGCCGGCCGAGCATGTCCAGCCAGCGCAGCGGGGCGGTGCGCTCGATGACCTTGCTGAAGCTGACCACCTCGCTGGCCGCGGTCAGGCCGACGATCGCGACCAGGGTCACCGCGCGGGCCGGCCGGGGCAGCGCGGTCGCGGCGGCGGTGCCGAGCAGCGCGCCGAGCGCGTTGGCTCCGGCGTCGCCGAGCATGGCCCGCTCGCC
>JBOHCO010001693.1:0-13316 GCA_050698895.1 Streptosporangiaceae bacterium | reverse complement strand
CTGCCGGACCTTCCCTGGCCTGCGGCCAATGGATTAAGGGGCGACCGGCGCCGGAGCGGGATCCTGCGGGGCGGCCCGGCGCAAGACCGCGCTCAGCCCGGCCCTGGTGGCCAGCACGAATATCCGGTCCTGGGCGGCCAGCCGGTAATCCTGGCGGGGGGCCCAGTCGACCCACTGGGCGCCCCTGGTGCGCAGCGCGATGACCCGGGCCGTGGCCCGGTCGTGGATGTGCCCGACGGCCCAGCCGACCAGCTCGGCGCCGGCGCTGACCGGCACGTCGGCGATCATCAGCACGTGCCGGCCCACGGCGATGGTGCGCAGCACCTGGTGGTCCAGCATGGCGGCGGCGAAGACCGGCGCGGCCAGGTAGGACACCGACCGGGAGATGGTGTTGCTGATCGTCTCCTGGACCCGCCGGGCCAGGTCGTCGTCCAGCAGCCGGACGATGACCCGCGGGCTCTCGGCCAGGCCCCGGGCGTGCAGCGCCGTCTCCAGGTTCACGATGTCGCTGTTGGTGACCGAGACCACCGCCTGGCAGGTGTCGATGCCGGCCGCCCGCAGGGTCTCCTCCCGGTGCGTCTCGCCGATCACCACCTTCAGGCCGAGCCGCCGGGCCATGGCCAGCCCGGCGGCGTGCTCGCTCTTGTCCACGCACACCACGCCGACGCCCAGGTCGTGCAGCTGGCCGACGATCCGGGTCCCGACGCTGCCCAGGCCCGCGACGATCACGTGGTCGCTGAGCGGCCGGCTGGGCCCGCGGCCCGAGCTGGTCAGCCGGGCGCCCACGATGGCCGCGGTGACCAGGGGCAGGAACGCCATTCCGTCAAAGGTCAGCAGGAACTGGGCCAGCTTCACCGGCGGCGCCAGGCGGGCGCCCGTGACCGCCGTGCCGGCCGCGTCGAGCAGCGTGAAGTAGAGCGAGTCGGCGACCGAGAAATGGCTGGCTGTCACGAGCAGCACGAACCCGGCCACCAGCACGGCGGCCAGCGCGCCGAAGGCGATGATCGTGCGGTTGCCGAGCAGCCAGCGCAGCATCCGCAGCGTCCGGGCCACGCGGTGCGGCTGGCGAGCGAGAGGGTTGCGGGGCGAGCCGTCGGCCACGGCCAGCACCAGGCCGCTGCGGGCGGCCTGGGGCGAGGTCAGGTCGGGTTCGCCGGCGTCGTCGCTGTCCGCCAGGCCGCAGACGACGTGGCCGGCGTCCACGTCCTCCCGGCGCGCGGCGTACAGCGTGCGGCCCGAGAGCCGGACGTGGCTGGGCGCGGGCTCGCCCAGCGCGGCGGCCACGAACGACGGCGCGGCCATGGCCGACTCCGACAGCACGGCACAGTCGGCGAAGAACGTCCTGATCCGCTCGCCCAGGCTGGTGTTGAAGATCGAGATGACCAGCCGCAGGCCCGGGTTGATCTCCTGGGCGCGCAGCGCGGCGTGGAAGTTGCCGAGGTCATCCTGGTCGAGCAGCGCCAGGCCGCGGGCGCTGCCCAGGTCGGCCTCCAGGAAGGTCCGGCGGTCGGTCTCCGGGCGCTCGATCACCCGGACCCCGGGCAGCCGGGCGATCTGCGGACCGTGACCGCGCTCGGCCGAGCGCATGATCACCGTGATCTGCTCGGCGTACCGGACCGCCAGTTCCTCGACCATCCGCAGCGCCAGGGCGTCGCTGCCGCACACCACGAGATGATCGCGCCGGCCACGCTGGCGCAGGGGGGAGCGGGGGGCGGGGGGCATGGCGCGATCCTAGCCAGGACGAGTCCGGCAAAGCGCGCCGAAAGGCCATGTGAGGGGGAAGGGGAGGTGGGTGGGGCGGGTTGTGGTGAGGTTATGGCGAGGCGATCCGGCCGAGCTGAGCCGGCACCTGGGCGGCGGCCGCCCGGTCGATCAGGAACAGCGTCTGCTGGCGGCCGCGGGCTCCTGCGGCGGGCACCTGGACCGGCCCGGCGCCGGATAGCGCGAGCCGCACCGCGGGCGCCTTGTCCGGCCCCGAGGCGATGACCCAGACGTCCCTGGCGGCCCGGATGGCCGGCATGGTCAGGGTCAGCCGGGTCGGCGGTGGCTTGGGGGCACCCCGGACGGCCACCACCGTGCGCTCGTTCTCGTACAGCGCGGGCAGGCCGGGGAACAGCGAGGCGACGTGACCCTCCGGCCCGATGCCCAGCAGCAGCACGTCGAACGAGGGCACGTCGCCGTGGTCCTCGGGCCGGGCGGCGGCGCGCAGCCGGCCCGCGTACCGGTCCGCTGCCGCCTCGGGATCGTCCCCGTCGGGCCCGTCGGAGGGCGGCATGGGGTGGACCCGCTCGGCCGGGATGTCGATGTGGTCGAGCAGCGCGGTGCGGGCCCCGGTCTCGTTGCGGTCGGGGTGGCCCGCGGGCAGGAACCGCTCGTCGCCCCACCAGATGTCCACCCGGCGCCAGTCGATGGCGTCCCTGGCCGGCGCGGCGGCCAGCTCGACCAGCACCTGGGTGCCGATGCCGCCGCCGGTCAGCACCAGCGAGCCGGACGCTCCGCCCGCGCAGGCGTCCACCATCCGGGTCACCAGCCGTGCGGCGACGGCCTTGGCCAGCAGCTCAGCATCGCGGTGCACCAGCACCTGGGGCGTGCTCATCTTTCAGGCTCCCTCCCGCGCACTCTTTCAGGCTTCCTCCCGCGCAGCGGCTACCGCCAGTCCGCCGCCAGCGCCGTGCAGGCGGCGGCCAGGGTCTCGCCGTAGACCTCGTCCGGATTGAGCCGCCGCAGCTCCTCGGCGAGCAGCTCGGCGGTGTCCCGCCGGTGCAGGGCCACGTGCCGGTCTGGCTGGCCTTCGCGGCTCAGCGTCGCCGTGCGGCCGTCCGGGCGGCTGATCGTGACATCGCCCTGATCGGTGGCGAACGTCGCGCCGGTGATGCCTGGCCCGTCGGAGACCTCCCGGCCGAAGGGCACGCGCAGCCGGCTGGTCAGCCAGGCGGCCAGCAGGTCGGCGGTGGGGTTGCCGGCCTCGGCGTAGACCTGCCCGCCCAGCACCGCGCCCTCGGTCTGGTCCAGCGTGGCGGCCAGCAGCGAGCGCCACGACGTGGCCCTGGTCCAGGACAGGTCGGTGTCGCCGGGCCGGTAGGCGGTGGCCAGCCGCTTGAGCGCCTCCGCCGGCTCCGGGGCGGCGGCGGCGTCGGTCACCCGGCGCTGGGCCAGGGCGCCCAGCGGCTCACCGGACGGTACGTCGGGGACGCTGCCCGGCCACCAGGTGACCACCGGAGTGTCCGGCACCAGGAGCGGCATGACCACCGAGTCCGGGTGCAGGCTCATCGGCCCGTACAGGCGCAGCAGCACGGTCTGGCCGGCGGCGCCGTCGCCGGACCTGATCTCCGCGTCCAGCCGCGACGGCCCGCCGGGGCCCCTGCTGATCACCGCGAGCACCCGGCACGGGTGCTCGCGGCCGGCCTGGTTGGCGGCCCGCACCGCGTCGTGCTGGCGCGACTCGTCCGTCATGATGATCAGGTTCAGCACCACGCCGGTGGTGGGCCCGCCGAGCTGGTCCCTGGCCCTGGTCAGGGCGCCACGCACGGCGCCGGTGGTGGTGTCGGTCAGGTCGATGAGCATGAGGCCGTTCCTCAGCTTCCCCTCAATGTGTTTTCTGCTGGGGGGTCCGGGGGTGGCCCCCCGGGTCAGCACGGGTCTTACAGCCGTCGCCAGGCGCGGCCGTCGCGGGCGATCAGCGCGTCGGCGCTGGCCGGCCCGGCGGTGCCGGCCGGGTACTGCTCCGGCTTGTCGTGGGAGGCCCAGAACTGCTCGATGGGGTCGAGGATCTCCCAGGACAGCTCGACCTCCTCCTGGCGCGGGAACAGCGGCGGGTCGCCGATGAGCACGTCGAGCAGCAGCCGCTCATAGGCCTCGGGGCTGGACTCGGTGAACGACTCGCCGTAGGCGAAGTCCATGTTCACGTCGCGGACCTCCATGGCCGAGCCGGGCACCTTGGAGCCGAACCTGACCGTCACGCCCTCGTCCGGCTGGACCCGGATGACCAGGGCGTTCTGGCCCAGTTCCTCGGTGTCGGTGGCGGTGAACGGCAGGTGCGGCGCGCGCTGGAACAGCACCGCGATCTCGGTCATCCGGGCCGGCAGCCGCTTGCCCGTGCGCAGGTAGAACGGCACGCCGGCCCACCGCCTGGTGTCGATGGTGAGGCGCAGCGCGGCGTAGGTCTCGGTGGTGGAGTCCGGCGGGATGCCCTCCTCCTCCAGGTAGCCGGGCACCTCGATGCCGCCCTGCCAGCCCGCGGCGTACTGGCCGCGGGCCGTGCCGATGGCCAGGTCCTCGGGGATCTTGACCGCCGACAGCACCTTCTCCTTCTCCGCGCGCAGCGAGCTGGCCGAGAACGAGACCGGCTCCTCCATCGCGGTCAGCGCGAGCAGCTGGATCAGGTGGTTCTGGATGACGTCGCGGGCCGCGCCGATGCCGTCGTAATAGCCCGCCCGGCCGCCGATGCCGATGTCCTCGGCCATCGTGATCTGGACGTGGTCGACGTAGCCGCGGCTCCAGATCGGCTCCCACAGCGTGTTGGCGAACCGCAGTGCCAGCAGGTTCTGGACCGTCTCCTTGCCCAGGTAGTGGTCGATGCGGAACACCGAGTTGGCCGGGAACACCGCGCTGAGCAGGTCGTTCAGCTCCTTGGCGCTGTCCAGGTCGTGGCCGAACGGCTTCTCGATGACCACCCGCCGCCACGGGCGGGCGCCGCCGCTGGGCGACTGCCCCGGGGGGTCGGCCAGGCCGGAGCGCTTGAGCTGCGAGACCACCAGCGGGAACGCCTTGGGGGGCACCGACAGGTAGAACGCGTAGTTGCCGCCTGTGCCGCGCTCGGCGTCGAGCTGGGCCACGGTCTGGGCCAGGTGATCGAACGCGGCGTCGTCGGCGAACTCGCCCGGCACGAAGCGCACGCCCTCCTGCAACTGCTGCCACACCTCCTCGCGGAACGGCGTCCGCGCGTGTGCCTTGACCGCGTCGTGGGTGACCTGGGCGAAGTCCTCGTGCTCCCAGTCGCGGCGGGCGAACCCGACCAGCGAGAAGCCCGGCGGCAGCAGGCCCCGGTTGGCCAGGTCGTAGATCGCCGGGAGCAGCTTCTTGCTGGCCAGGTCCCCGGTGACGCCGAACAGCACGAGCACGCAGGGGCCAGCGACCCGCGGTATCCGCCGGTCCCTCGGGTCGCGCAGGGGGTTGGGGATCATCGAGGTCCTCCGGTTACGGACGGGCTAGCGGTCACCGCTGGCCGCCTTGTCCATCTCGGTCCTGATCGTCTCCAGGAGCTGGTTCCAGGAGACGGCGAACTTGCCGACGCCCTCGTCCTCGAGCGTGCGCACCACGTCGTCGTAGCTGACCCCGGCCGCCGCGAGCTGCTCGAAGTACTGCCGCGACGCGTCGTAGGTGCCGTGGATGGTGTCACCGCGCAGCTCGCCGTGGTCGGCCACGTCGCGCAGGGTGGCCTCGGGCATGGTGTTCACGATGCCGGGGGCGACCAGCTCGGTGACGTACAGGGTGTCGGAGTACGCCGGGTTCTTGGTGCTGGTCGAGGCCCACAGCGGCCGCTGGGGCCGGGCGCCGGCCGCGTGCAGCGCGGCCCACCGGTCGGTGGCTGTCTTCTGCTCGTTCAGCTCGTAGGCCAGCCGGGCGTTGGCCACCGCGGCCTGGCCGCGCAGGGCCAGCGCCTCCGGGGTGCCGATCTTCTCCAGCCGCTGGTCCACCTCGGTGTCGACCCGGCTCACGAAGAACGAGGCCACCGACTCCAGGTTCTTGATCGACTCGGCCGGCGCCTGCTCCACGCCGGCCATGAAGGCGTCGATGACCTCGGCGTAGCGCTTCAGCGAGAAGATCAGCGTGACGTTGACGCTGATCCCCTCGGCCAGGGTCCGGGTAATCGCCGGCAGGCCTTCCTTGGTCGCCGGGATCTTGATGAACAGGTTCGGCCGGTCCACCCGCCACCACAGCGCCTTCGCCTCGGCCACCGTCTTCTCGGTGTCCCTGGCGATCCGCGGGTCCACCTCGATGGACACCCGGCCGTCCAGGCCGCCGGAGGCGTCGAAGGCCGGGCGCAGCACGTCGCAGGCCCAGCGGATGTCGAAGGTGGTGATGTCGCGGGCCGCCTCGTCCACGGTGAGCTGGCGGACGGCCAGGTCATGTACCTGGTCGTTGTAGGTGGTGCCCTTGGACAGGGCGCTGGCGAAGATCGTCGGGTTGGACGTCACGCCGATGACGTGAAAGTCGCGCATCAGCGCGGCCAGGTTGCCGGTGGACAGCCGGTCCCGGCTGATGTCGTCGAGCCACACCGCCACGCCAAGCGCGCTCAGCTGCCCCAGCCTGTCGTTCTGGGTCGTCATGACAGTCTCTCCTTCTGGCTTGCCTGCCTGGCTTACTTACCAAGGGCCTTGCCGGACACGGGCTCGCTAACCCCGCGTCCCGCTCGCCCTGGCCAGGCTGGCCCGCGCCGCCTGCGCCACGGCCTCGGCGGTGATCCCGAACTCCTCGTACAACTTCCGATAGTCGGCCGACGCGCCGAAATGCTCCAGGCTGATGCTCTCGCCGAGGTCGCCGACGAACTGGCGCCAGCCGAGCGCCACGCCCGCCTCCACGCTGACCCGGGCCCGGACCGCGGGCGGCAGCACCTGGTCCCGGTAGGCCGAGTCCTGCTCGCCGAACCACTCCACGCACGGCATGGAGACCACCCTTGTGGCCACCCCGTCGGCCTGCAGCAGGTCCCGCGCGGCCAGCGCGAGCTGCACCTCGCTGCCGGTGCCGATCAGGATGACCCGGGGGTCGCCGCCGTCGGCCTCGGCCAGTACGTAGCCGCCGCGGGCCGCGTGCTCGGCCGGGCCGAGCACCGACCGGTCGAAGACCGGGACCGCCTGGCGGGTCAGGCACAGCCCGGCCGGCCGGTCGGCGTGCTCCAGGATCGTCTTCCAGGCCACCGCGGTCTCGCTGGCGTCGGCGGGCCGGACCACGTCCAGGCCGGGGATCGCGCGCAGCGCCCACAGGTGCTCGACGGGCTGGTGGGTCGGGCCGTCCTCGCCCAGGCCGATGGAGTCGTGGGTCCAGACGTAGGTGACGGGCTGCTTCATCAGCGCCGAGAGCCGCACCGCGCCGCGCATGTAGTCGCTGAACACCAGGAACGTGCCGCCGTACGGCCGGGTCAGGCCGTGCAGCGCGATGCCGTTCAGGATCGCCCCCATGGTGTGCTCGCGGATGCCGAAGTGCAGCGTCCGGCCGAACGGGTTGCCGGGGAACATCTTGGTCTGGTGGTCGGCCGGGATGAAGGACGGCTCGCCGTTCATCGTCGTGTCGTTGCTGCCGGCCAGGTCGGCCGATCCGCCCCACAGCTCCGGCAGCACCGGGGCCAGGGCGTTCAGCACCTGACCGGAGGCGCTGCGGGTGGCCAGGCCCTTCTCGCTGGCCTCGAAGGACGGCAGGGCGTCGGCCCAGCCGTCGGGCAGGGCGCGCGCGGACAGCCGGTCCAGCAGCGCCTTGCGCTCCGGGCTGGCCGCCGCCCAGGCGGCGAACTCCTCGTTCCACCGGGCGTGCGCCTGCTTGCCGCGCTCGCCCGCCAGCCGGGCGTGGGCCAGCGCCTCGTCCTCGACCGGGAAGTTCACCGCCGGGTAGAAGCCGAGGATCTTCTTGGTCGCGGCCACCTCGCCGGCGCCCAGCGCCGAGCCGTGCGCGGCGCCGGTGTTCTGCTTGTTCGGCGTGGGCCAGCCGATGATGGTGCGCAGCGAGATGAACGAGGGCGCGCCCTGGTGGTCGCGCGCGGCCTGGATCGCCTCGTACAGCGCCTCGACGTCCTCGGTGTAGCCGTCCGGGCGCCGCCAGGTGATCCGCTGCACGTGCCAGCCGTAGGCCTCGTAGCGGGCCGCCACGTCCTCCGACTTGGCGATGTTGGTGTCGTCCTCGATGGAGATGCTGTTGTCGTCGTATATCACCACGAGGTTGCCCAGCTCCTGGTGGGCCGCGAGCGAGGAGGCCTCGTGGGTGATGCCCTCCTCGATGTCGCCGTCGGAGCAGAAGGCGTAGACGTGGTGGTCGAACGGGCTGGTCCCCGGCGCCGCGTCCGGGTCGAGCAGGCCGCGCTCGCGGCGGGCGGCCATGGCCATGCCGACCGCCATGCCCAGGCCCTGGCCCAGCGGGCCGGTGGTGGCCTCCACGCCGGGCGTGTGCCAGTGCTCGGGGTGGCCGGGGGTGTGGCTGCCCCAGGTGCGCAGCGCCTCCAGGTCGGCCAGCGTCATGCCGGGGTACCCGGACAGGTAGAGCTGGATGTAGAGGGTCAGGCTGGAGTGGCCGCAGGACAGCACGAACCGGTCCCGCCCCGGCCACGCCGGGTCGGCCGGGTCGTGCCGCATCACGCGCTGGTAGAGCAGGTAGGCCGCGGGGGCCAGGCTCATGGCCGTGCCCGGGTGGCCGTTGCCGACCTTCTGGACCGCGTCCATCGCCAGGACCCGGACCAGGTCTACGGCCCGCTTGTCAGCCTGCGACCATTCCAGCCCGGCTCCAGGCGTGTCACTGCTCACGTCGGCTCAGGCCCCCTCTGCTCTGTCTCGATCGGATGCGGATGGCTCAGAAGCGGAAAACAACGTCGGGGACGGGACGGCCGTGCGCGGCGGCTCCTCCCCACCGATTGACCCTATCCCGGCTGGGTTTCTGGCGGCCGGGCGTGCCTGTGAACCGTCGGTGAAGCCCGGGGCCCGCTCACGCAGGGCGTAGGGGAGCAGCAGCGCGGTGACCCAGATCGCGGCCGCGCCGACCTCGTGCACCCAGACCACGCCCGCCGGCAGGCCGCTGAAGTACTGCCCGTAGCCGATGCTGCCCTGCACCCCGACCAGGACCAGCAGCAGCCAGCCCAGCCAGACTGCCCGGCGCGGCGCTGAGGACAGCCGCAGCGCCAGGACCAGCGCGATGACCAGGCCGCCCAGCAGCCAGCCGATGTCGGCATGCAGCTGGGTCACCCCGGTCATCGGCAGCGGGTACCTGGGCACCGACCGGGCCCCGGCCAGCGGCCCGGTCCCGGTCACCACCGTGCCGGCCGCCAGCATCAGCGCCACGGCGCCGATCACGGCCAGCGAGATCAGCCGGACCTCCGGCCGGGCCAGCGGCCGGGCCGGGCCGGTGCCCTCCTGGCACCGGACGTACAGCGCCACCGCCGCCGCGACCAGCGCCGCCGAGGCCAGGTAGTGCACCGAGACCCAGCCCGGGTTGAGCTTGGTCAGCACGACGATGCCGCCGATGATCGCCTGGGCCACGATCGCCCCCGGCTGGGCGGCGGCCAGCCAGACCAGGTCGCGGCGCCGCCGGCCCTCGGGGCCGGACTTGTACCGCCAGGCGGCCACGAAGACCAGCACGGCGATCACGAATATGGCGTCAGTCACCAGCCGGTTGCCGAACTCGATCCACCGGTGGACCAGCGAGTCGCCGTGGACGCCGCCGGCCACCAGGCTGTGCGCGGTGCACTGCGGCCAGTCCGGGCAGCCCAGCCCGGACTGGCTGAGCCGGACCGCGGCGCCGGTCAGGATGATGAACACCGACGCCAGCACTCCGGCCAGCGCGTACCGGCGCATGGCCACGGCGGAGGGCGCCAGCACCGTGTCCGCCGCCTTCCGGACCCAGCCGGGCCAGCCGCCGCGGGCCGTCGCCGGGGCGGCCGCCGGGACCGGATGAGGCGAGTCGAGGTGTGCGGGCACGAGCCCCATCGTAGAAGCGCCCGGCGATCACCGTTACATCGAGCGTCCCCTAACCCAAACGCCGGCCATGTACTGGATGTCCCGTTGATGACACCGGCCGAGCCGTGGCTTCATGATCGCGGAAGTCCAGCCGCGACTATCGCGGACCGATTTCCGTGGTCATGAACGGCCGGGTCCGCCTTTGCGCTACTCCCGGCGGGTCGCCTTCGCGCTACTCCCAGCGGAACGTGCGGGCCGCGATGGCGATGGCGGCCACCGCCCAGGCCAGCAGTACCAGCAGGTCGAGGCCGGGCAGGCCGCCGCCGTGGGCCAGCGTCGCGCGCAGGCCGTCGGCCAGCGCGCCGGCGGGCAGCAGCCGCAGCTCGGGCCGGATCCCGGCCGGGAACCTGGCCAGCGGGAACAGCACGCCGCCGATGCCCAGCATGACCAGGTAGATGAGGTTCGCGGCGGCCAGCGTGGCCTCCGCGCGCAGCGTCCCGGCCAGCAGCAGGGCCAGCCCGCTGAACGCCGCCGTCCCGGCCAGCAGCAGCGCGACCGCGAACGCCACCCCGGCCGGGCTGGTGTCCGGCCGCCAGCCGAGCACCGCGCCGAGCGCGCAGATGATCACCACCTGGAGGACCTCGACGGCCAGCACGGTCAGGGTCTTGGCCCCGATCAGCCCGCCGCGTGACAGCGGGGTGGCGCCGAGCCGCTTGAGCACCCCGTACCGGCGCTCGAACCCGGTGGAGATGGCCTGGCTGGTGAACGCGGTGGACAGCACGGCCAGGGCCAGGATGCCGGGCACCACGAAGTCGATCCGGCTGCCGTGGATGGCCACCAGCGGCTCGTGGCCGAAGGCCAGGAGCAGCAGCACCGGGATGATCAGCGTCAGCAGCAGCTGCTCGCCGTTGCGCAGCAGGAAGCGCAGCTCCAGGCCGGCCTCGGCCCGGATCATGCGGGCCAGCGGCGCCGCGCCCGGCGCGGGCGGCGGCCAGCCCGCGGCGTCGCCGGGCCGGCTGGCACCGGGCACCCGGGATCCGGTCGCTCCCGGCCCGGTCGCTCCCGGCCCGGTCACCCCGGGCCCGGTCACGTCAGGCCCGGTCACCCCTGGCCCCCTCTCGGCGGGGCCGGCGAAGTCGGTCACGACCGCAACTCCCGTCCGGTCAGCTCCAGGAACACGTCCTCCAGCGTGCGGCTCTCGATCCGCAGGCTCTGGGCCAGGATGCCGTGGTCGGCGCACCAGGCCGTGACCGAGGCCACCAGCCGGGGATCGACGCCGTCGGCCACCTCGATCATGTAGTGGCCGGCCGGTGACTCCTTGGCCGCGCTGCCCGCGGGCAGCGCCGAGACGAGCGCGTCGAGGTCCAGGCCGGGCTCGGCCCGGAACCGCAGCTGCCCGGACGAGCCGCACAGCTCGGCCAGCGTCCCGGCCACGGCGACCTCGCCGTGGTCCACGATCACGATGTGGTCGGCCAGCCGCTCGGCCTCCTCCATGTAGTGCGTGGCCAGGATCACCGCGGTGCCCGCGGCCCGCAGGTCCTCGATCAGCTCCCAGGTGGCGTGCCGGGCCTGGGGGTCCAGGCCGGCCGTGGGCTCGTCCAGGAACACCAGCTCCGGGCGGCCGATCACGGCGGCGGCCAGGGAGAGCCGCTGCTGCTGGCCGCCGGACAGCCGCCGGTAGGGGGTGCGCCCGCAGGACTCCAGCCCGAGCCGGGCGATCAGCAGGTCCGGGTCGATGGGGCGGGCGTAGAAGCGGGCCAGCACGCCCAGGTACTCGGCCGCCCTGGCCGCGGTGGGGATGCCGCCGGACTGGAGCATCACGCCGACCCTGGGCCGCAGCTCGCGGGCGTCTCGCGCCGGGTCGAGGCCCAGCACCCGGACGGTGCCGCCGTCGGGCCGCCGGTAGCCCTCGCAGGTCTCGATGGTGGTGGTCTTGCCGGCCCCGTTGGGGCCCAGGATCGCGGTCACCCGGGCGCGCGCGGCGGTCAGCGACAGGCCGGCCACGGCGGCCTTTCTGCCGTACTGCTTGACCAGGCCGCTGATCTCGACGGCCGGAGCGCTGCTCACGCTCGTGAGTCTAGGGTCCGCTAGCCGACCGTCACGAACCGGGCGAGCTGGGCGGACTGCTCGAGGCGGCTCGGCTCGTGCACGTACATCATGTGACCGGCCTCGAAGTAGCCGAACTCGATGTTCGGAGCCAGCTCGGCCGGGATCTCCAGGTGGGCGAAGGTGTGCTCGGACGCGGCGTACGGGGTGGCCCCGTCGTAGTAGCCGCAGTCCACGCGGACCCGCATGTGCGGATTGGTGCGCATGGCCGCGGCCAGCTTGTCGGCCACGTACACGTGGGCGGCCTCGAACTCCTTGTACGACCACGGGTGCACGTGGCTGCTCAGCACCTCATACGGCAGGTCGCTGTGGTACTCCAGCTCGCCGCGCACGTAGTGGTTCAGGGCCGCCGAGTAGGGGCCGATGATGGCGTCCATGGACGGGTCGCTGGCCCACTGCTCCCGCCCGTAGTCCGCGTCCCAGCCGGTGAACCGGCCGTCCAGGCGGCCCACGGTGCGCCGCTGCGCGCGCAGCAGCTCGGTGAAGAAGCGGATGTGCTCGGGCCGCAGGTTGACCCGGTCGACGTAGTCCTCCGACAGCCCGGTCAGCGCGGCCACCCGGGCCACCGCGGCCGACCGCTCCCCGGCGGTCAGCCGGGCGCCGCGGCTGAGCACCTGCAGGTACTCGCCGCCGGCGTAGGCCTGCGCGTCGTCCAGCACCTCGCGCAGCGGCCGGTCGCCGTGCCGCCCGTGGTAGTGCGCGATCGCGGCGTAGGTGGGCAGGTAGTACACGTAGGCGTCGTCGTTGCCCGCGTTGAACTCGGTCGTGCCGCCGTCCAGGAAGGCGGAGATCAGCATCAGGCCGTTCAGGTACATCCCGTAGCGTTCCTGCAGATGACGGGCCAGGCCCGCCGCCCTGGTGGTGCCGTAGGACTCGCCGCACAGGTACTTGGGCGACATCCAGCGGTCCTCGCGGGTCGTCCACAGCCGGATGACCTCGCCGACCGACTCGATGTCCGCGCCGAAGCCGTGGAAGTCGCCGGACTTGCCGCCCTTGACGGCGCGGGAGAAGCCGGTCGAGACCGGGTCGATGAACACCAGGTCGGAGTGGCGCAGCAGGGTCTGGGAGTTGTCGGCCAGGCCGTAGGGCGGCGGCAGCAGCGCGCCGGCGTCGCCCATCATCACCCGGCGCGGGCCGAGCAGGCCCAGGTGCAGCCAGACGCTCGAGGAGCCGGGGCCGCCGTTGAAGGCGAAGGTGACCGGGCGGGAGCCGGGCTCGGCGTCGTCGGCCGTATAGGCGGTCAGGAACACCTCGGCCTTCGGCTGCTGGCCGTCGAACTTGTCGTCGGTGTGGCCCTCCAGGCGCAGCACCATGCGACCGGCGGTGACGGAGTAGCCGAGCTCGGCCCCGTCGATGGTGATCGAGTGGTGCGTCGTGACCAGGTCGTCGGCGGGCTCGGAGTCCTTCGGCTCGGTCTTCGGCGCGGTGTCGGCGGGGCCCTCGGGCTCCCCTGGCTGCTTCTGGTCCTCGGGCGTCTGCGTCATGTCAGCAGACTAGTGTGATTTGTTCCGCTTCCCCGAGCCCGGGTCGGGCTGAGAATTCGCACCGGAACTAGCT
>JBOHCO010001692.1:0-7423 GCA_050698895.1 Streptosporangiaceae bacterium | reverse complement strand
AGCAGCAGCAGCAGCGAGGACACCGCGGCGGGCAGTCGCGGCAGCGACGAGGTGATCAGCAGCCAGCCGATGGTCTGGCTGCTGGTGGCCAGCAGCAGCAGCCAGCCAAACGCCGACCAGCTGATGTGCAGGGTCAAGCCGCCGAACAGCAGGCCCAGCACCAGCGCGCCGAGTGCCGCGCCGGCCGTGGCGTCGGTCAGCGGCCCGGCCACGTGCTCGGTGCCGGTCGAGGAGTGCCGGAAGATGAGCAGGAACCCGGCGTAGGCGACGGACGTGCCGATGCCGTAGATGATGCCGGCCAGCGCGTGGTGACCGGGGCCGCCGGCGTCGGCCAGGCCGGAGACCAGCACCACGCCCGCCATCACCACGGGCAGCATGAACAGGAACCGGCGGCTGGGCCGCTCGCCGAACAGCAGCCAGGCGGCCCCGGCGACGAACGCCAGCTGGAGGTTGCCCAGCACCGTCGCGATGCCCGCGCCCACCTCGGCGATGGCGTGGTTCCACAGCACCAGGTCGACCGCCAGCAGCAGCCCGGCGACGACCGCGCCCAGTCGGGCCCTGGCCGCGCGGCGGCCGTGCCGCCGCTGCTCGATCAGGGTCAGCATGGTCAGCACCGGCAGGGCCAGCAGGCAGCGGAAGAGCGCCGTCGTGGCCGCGGCCGTGCCAGCCAGCGTGACCAGGATGGCCGAGCAGGAGATGCAGGCCGCGCCCATAGTCGCCGCCAGCATGGGCCGGCGGCCCGGCTGGGCGTTGGCTGTCATGACTGTCTTCGCATATGGTGCTGACACACTCAGCAGCCTACGAGGGTGCTTTGTCAGGAGTCAAAATGCTTTTTGATGCTGACCAGCTGGAGGCGCTGGCCGCCTGCACCGAGCTGATAAACACCGGCCGCTCGCGCTCGGGCGAGGGGCTGCGCGGCGTCGCGGACGTGCAGGACTTCGCCCGCCGCTACGCCTTCTACCCGCGGGCCGCCACGACCGGCGACGTCGCGCTGCTGCGGGCGCACCGGGCCCGCCTGGACACCATCGCGCGGGCCTGCGAGGACGGCGATACGGACAAGGTCACGGTGCTGGCGAACTCTCTGCTGGCCGAGACCGGCGCCGTCCCGCAGATCGCCTCCCACGACGGCCGCGGGCCGCACATCCACGTGTCCAGGTCGCAGGCGCCGCTGGCCGACCGGATCGCGGCCCAGCTCGCCATGGGCCTGGCCGGCCTGGTCGTGGCGGGCGAGACCGACCGGGTGCGGAGCTGCGGATCGCCGGACTGCCCGGATGTGTTCGTGGACTTCTCGCGCAACCGGTCCCGCCGGTACTGCGACAATCGCAGCTGTGGCAACCGCCTGCATGTCGCGGCCTACCGCGCCCGCAAGTCGGCGCAGGAGCAGACGGCCCCGCACTAGGCTGCGGGGTGGAAAGTCATGATCTACGCCATTCCGATCTATGCCGGGGAGCGCTCATGAAGCTGCTGGTGACCGGGGGCGCTGGCTATATCGGAAGCGTCGTCGCCGCTCAGCTCGTCGAGGACGGTCATGAGGTCGTCGTGCTGGACGACCTGTCCACCGGGCACGCCGACGCGGTGCCCGCCGGCGTCCAGTTCGTCCAGGGCGACCTGCGCACCGACGCCGCGGCGGCGCTGGCCACCGGGATCGAGGCCGTCCTGCACTTCGCGGCCAAGTCCCTGGTCGCCGAGTCCGTGGCCCAGCCGGCCAGGTACTGGCACCACAACCTCGGCGGCTCGCTCGCGCTGCTGGAGGCCATGCGGGCGGCGCGGGTGGGCAGCATCGTGTTCTCGTCCACCGCGGCCGCCTACGGCGAACCGGAGTCGGTGCCCATCGAGGAGACCGCCCCGACCCGGCCGACCAGCCCGTACGGGGCGTCCAAGGTGGCCGTCGACACCGCCCTGGCCGAGTACGCCCGGATGTTCGGGCTGGCCGCGGTCAGCCTGCGCTACTTCAACGTGGCCGGCGCCTACCGCGAGCGGGCCGGGAACTGGCTGGGCGAGCGGCACGATCCCGAGACGCACCTGATCCCGACCGTGCTGGCCGCCGCCTACGCCGGCGACGGCGACCTGAAGCTCTACGGCGACGACTATCCCACCCCGGACGGCACCTGCATCAGGGACTACATTCACGTGTCCGACCTGGCCCGCGCGCACCTGCTGGCGCTGGCCGCCTGCCAGCCCGGCGCCCACCGGATCTACAACCTGGGCAGCGGATCCGGCTTCTCCAACCGCGAGGTGCTCGCCGCCTGCCGCGACGTGACCGGCCGCGACATCCCGGCCGAGATGGCCCCCCGCCGACCCGGCGACCCGGCCGTGCTGATCGCCTCGAACGACCGGATCCGGGCCGAGCTGGGCTGGCGCCCGGCCCGGAGCCTGACCGACATGGTCGCGGACGCGTGGACGTTCACGCAGGCCAGAGCGGGTGCCCGCTGAAATCGGCGGGCGTGGTCTCGGCGGGCGTGGTCTGGGCGAGCCTGTTCTCGGCGGGCGCAGACCGGTGACGGTGCCGCAAGCGCGCGAGGACGCCGCGGTCCTGTTCACCCAGCGGTTCGGCCGCCAGCCGCGCGGCGCGTGGCGGGCGCCGGGACGGGTGAACCTGATCGGCGAGCACACCGACTACAACGAGGGCTTCGTCCTCCCGTTCGCCATCGGCGCCGGCCTGAGCGCCGCCGCCGCCCAGCGCGACGACGGCGTGCTCGCCCTGGCCTCGCGCCAGGCCCCCGGCGACGACCTCGCCGTCCCCCTGGACTCGCTGGCGCCTGGCTCGGTCAGCGGCTGGGCCGCCTACCCGGCCGGCGTGGCCTGGGCCCTGCGCGAGGCGGGCTACCCCATCGGCGGGGCCAGCATCGCCATCGACTCCGACATCCCGCTCGGCGCCGGGCTGTCCTCCTCAGCCGCGCTGGAGTGCGCGGTCGCGCTCACCCTGACCGAGCTGTACGGGCTGACCGTGCCGCGGGCCCAGCTCGCCGCCATGGCCCGGCGGGCCGAGAACGACTTCGTCGGCGCGCCGACCGGGATCATGGACCAGTCGGCCGCCCTGCTCAGCCAGGCCGGGCACGCGCTGCTGCTGGACTGCCGCAGCGGCATCGGCACCGCCGTGCCGCTCGATCCCGCCTCGGCCGGCCTGGGCCTGCTGGTGATCGACACCAGGGTTCGGCACGAGCTCACCGACGGCCGCTACGCGGCCCGCCGCCGGGCCTGCGAGGACGCCGCGCAGGCGCTGGGCGTGCGGTCGCTGCGCGACATCACCGATGGCTCCCAGCTGGCGGGCATCGACTCGCTGCTGGAGCGCCGGGCCCGGCACGTCGTGACCGAGAACAACCGGGTGCTGGTCACCGCCCAGCTGCTCCGCGAGGGCGACCTGACCGGGACCGGCCCGCTGCTGACCGCCTCGCACGAGTCACTGCGCGACGACTTCGAGGTGTCCTGGCCGGCCGCCGACGTCACCGTCGCCGCGGCCCTGGAGGCAGGCGCCTGCGGCGCCCGGATGACCGGCGGCGGCTTCGGCGGCTCGGTCATCGCCCTGGTGCCCGCCGAGCGCGGCGAGGCCGTCCGGGCGGCGGTGGCCGAGACGTTCGCCCGGCAGGGCTGGACCGCGCCGGGCTTCTCCGACGCCGTGCCCTCGGCCGGCGCCCGCCGCATCCGCTGACGGCGGTTGGCCAGCGCGCCGCCCGGGCGGGCAGACTGAGACAGTTCGGTACTCAAGCCCGGGAAGGCCAGGCGATCCGGTGCGGTTCGTGTTCAGCCCGCCCGCCGACGAGGCCGCGGGACTGCTCAGCCTGCCCTGGGAGCAGCCGCTGGCCGGCTGGCACGACGACCGGCTGGTCGAGATCCGCCAGCGCGGCCTGTCCCGGCACGTGGTCCGCTTCGTCGCCGACAACGGCGTCCTGTACGCGCTGAAGTCCATCAGCGAGCGGCTGGCTCGGCGCGAGTACCGGCTACTGCGCGCGCTGACCGAGCTGAACGTGCCGGCGGTCGAGGTGGTCGGCATCGTGGTGGACCGCGGCGCCGACGCCGACGCTATCTTGGTCACCCGGTACCTGGAGTACTCCACCACCTACCGGGCCCTGTTTTCCAATCCCCGTGGCGGCCGGCCCACCGACCCGCTCATCGATGCCCTGGTCGAGCTGCTGGCCCGGCTGCACCTGTCCGGGTTCTTCTGGGGCGACTGCTCGCTGTCCAACGCGCTGGTCCGCGCCGACGCGGGCGCCCTGGAGGCCTACCTGGTCGACGCCGAGACCAGCGAGCAGCACGACGAGCTGACCGGCGGCCAGCGGAGCTGGGACCTGGAGCTGGCCAGCGAGCGGGTCTTCGGCGAGCTGTCCGACCTCCAGGCCGGCGAGCTGCTGCCGCCGGAGGTCGACCCGTTCGAGGTCGTCGAGAAGCTGCAGCGCCGGTACGCCCGGCTGTGGGACGAGCTGACCAGGGAGGAGACCCTCCGGCCCGACGAGCAGCGCTACCGCATCGCCGACCGGCTGCGGCGGATCAACGAGCTCGGCTTCGACGCCGACGAGGTCGAGCTGCTCAGCACCCCGGAAGGCACCCGGCTGCGGGTCAGGACCAAGGTCGCCGAGTCCGGCCAGCAGACCCGCCAGCTGTTCCGCAAGACCGGCATCGTGGCCGACGAGAACCAGGCCCGGCGGCTGCGCAACGACATCGCCAGCTTCCGCGGCTACCTCGAGCAGAAGCACGGCCACCCGGTGTCCGAGACCGTGGCCGCGCACCGCTGGCTGGAGGAGGTCTACGACCCCGTCGTCGTGGCGATCCCCGAGAGCCTGCGCGGCCGCCTGTCGCCGCCCGAGATCTTCCACGAGATCCTCGAGCACCGCTGGTACCTGTCCGAGGACGCGGGCCGCGACGTGGGCACCACCGCCGCGGCCAAGTCCTACTTCGACAACGTGCTGCCCGCGGTGCCCGAGCCGCTGTCCACGCCCGCCGATCTCGACGAGCTGGCCCTGGCCGAGGACGGCAGCTCGTCCCCGTTGTTCCCCGACGACCTGTCCCAGACGACCGGCCCAGACGACCGGCCCTGATTAGCGCGCGGAGACAAACAGTGTCTGCGTGCCCTGGCCGCACAGCCCGGCGAAGTCCGACAGCGTGCTCACGGCCAGCGCCGAGCCGACCGGCCCCAGCGCCGTGGCCGCGTCTAGCAGCAGCCACTCGTCCGCCGGGTCGCGGTGCAGCACCACCTTCAGGTCGACGTTCACGAAGACGTACTCGGCCGGGTCCAGCTCCGAGCTGAGGCCGTTGCCCGAGTCCGCGATGAGCAGGGCCCGGCACATCGGCGACATCTCCTCCCCCGGCAGCAGCGGGATCAGCGGCCGGACCCAGGCCACCCCCGGCCCGCGCTGGTCGAAGCCGCCCGCCACGTACCGCCAGTCCAGGGCGGACAGGTAGCCGTCGACCACCACGCCGGGCCACGGGCTGGTCCGCATCAGCCGCGGTTCCGGTATCAGCGGCGCCTCGTGATCGTCGGCCAGGGCGTCGGGGTCGAACCCAGACGGCATCGCGATCCGCCAGCCGCGGGCCCGCAGCACCTCCTGCCCGCCCGCCTCCAGGACCGTCTCCAGCAGCGCGACCCGCTTGCCCGGGCGGATTGTCGCCGTCCTCGCGGTCAGCCTGCCGGGCGGGACCGGCCGCAGGATGTCGACGGTCACGCTGGCCAGCCGCTGGTTCTCGGCCGGCTCATGCGCTTCCATCAGCCGGGCGGCCAGCGCCGACGGCGGCCCGCCGTGCTGGGCGTCCGGGCTCCACGGCCCGATCGTGGCCTGGGTGGCGACGAACGTGTCGGCCCCGTCCACCTCGTAGAAGACACTGTGCACAGACCGGACGCTACCCGAGCTAGGGCCGACGTATCACGAGCGCCTCCCCCATAGTCCGGGCTACTCATCTCTCCCGGCCAATCCTGGCCCCGTCCGGCACTTAAGCAACAACCAGAACTACACGCACTTTGCCAATCAAGATTGAACATCTTTGTACTAAGATGAACATGTAGGCTAGCAGGGGGAGGCTCCACATGGGACGCATATTCGAATCTGATCTGCTCCTCAGGGCAGATGCGATCAAGTATTTACCAGTCTCAGCGGAGTCGCCGGGCTCGGGGGCCAGCGTTGTCTTCAGAGACGGCCGGGCGTTCGTCCCGATAGCGCGATCAGGATGTGGCGTGGCCTGCAAATACTGCTATATAGCCGCGCCAGCCGACAACGTCGTGCCCTTATCCCCGCTCCAGGTTAATAGTCTGCTTGATGACCTCAGGAACTACACGCTACGACCTGACGGGCCACGGCCCATCATGGCCATCGGCTGCGACACCGAGGTCGGGATATCACCGCAATTGACGAATAACGTCCTAGCCTGCCTCGACTTCGCGGTCCGCCACGGCTTGCCCGTTCAGATCGCCACGAAGTTTCCATTGGCAGAAGCGCTGAGAGACGCACTGGAGAACTGGCCGGGGCACTTGGCACCGCCGATGGTCTTTACAACCATCACTACCGTCACCATAAGCCAGCGAATAGAACCGAACGCACCAGATCCAGTTGCCCGGGCGGCGAACTTTGGGCGACACTTACCGAGATGGCAGAGCTACGCGCTCATAAAGCCCTTCCTGAACACCTCTAGCGAAGACAAAGATCTCCTAGTGAACCTGCTCGCCGCCCACCGGCCAGATGGCGTGGTTGTCGGGGTCCGGTACCGTCGGCGGAACGCGCCTGGCAACTTGGGAGACCCGCACCCGGTGGCGCCGGATTGGATTGCCACCCTTCCGTCGGAGTCAGCTAGGATGTTCGTGAGAAGGCTCAATGAACTTGGCCTTCGAGTGTTCATGAACACTCAGTGTGCGTCATCCTGGCATGATCCGAGCCTTGACTCCACTATAGTACGAGTCCATTACCCCCACCTATGCGTTCAGTGCGGGCGCTGCCCTGAGGAGGAACAAGTTGCCCGGTAAGCTCATCACGGAAGCTGAGTGTGTGCGGCAGTTGAGAGAACTCATCTCCACGGAGTACGTTCCAGACTCGCCCACGCACGATTTAACGCACCTGGCCAGGGTTGCGTCGCTTGGCGAGCAAATGTGCCGGGTCGAGGGAGGCGACAGCCTCATCGTGGTCGCCGCGGCATGGCTACATGATCTGCATCGCGGCGCTCGACAGTCGAACGCAGACTTCTTCGTGCCACCGGAACGTCTGGACGATAGAGTCCTGATCTACCTCGCCAAGGCCGGTATTCCCGACGAGATCCATGACCAGGTTCTCGAGGCCATACATTACACCGACAGGTTTTCGTTTTCGGATAGGTCTACCTACGCCACCACGATCGAGGCCAGGATCGTACGGGATGCTGACTGCCTGGATGCTATCGGGGCAATCGGCATAGCGCGGGCGTTCTCGTTCGGCGGTGCCCACGGGATCGCCCTTTGGGAAGAGGG
>JBOHCO010001691.1:0-2821 GCA_050698895.1 Streptosporangiaceae bacterium | reverse complement strand
GTTGCACGTAGCGGTAGCGCAGGGTCCCCCATTCGCGGTCCGCGCCGCCAAGAATGGCCCCGAATACCGCGACGACCAGGCCGAACAGCAAGGGAACCATGAAGTTCAGGCCTTCTTCAGCGAAGTTAAGCGCTGAGTATGTCCCGAGGCCTCCCCGGCCTCCGGCCTTGGACGCCTCGGTGACGCCGGCAAGCGCGGGAAACAGAACGAGGGCGCCGAGCAGGATCATGCTGCGTACCCGGCGCAACTGGGTCGTGAGCTCAACGTACAGCATCGTCTTGTCCCACCAATCCGAGAAAGGCCTCTTCGAGGCTCCGCGCGGCCCGCACCGCCCCGACTCCCACTCCCGCGCTGACCAGCACGTGATTGAGCTCCTCCACACGTCTTGCCTGCCCGGTTCGGGCCGAGCAGTGCGCAGATCTGGCCGGATTCCACCGTGAAGGTGAGCCCGCTGACGGCTTGCCGCCGTCCGTACCGCTTGGACAGCTCGCGGGCGCTGATCGCCGCCCCTGGCGGTTCCGGGGCGGTGGGTTGTTCCATTGCCTCGCCTTTCGTAGTGATTGGTGCTTACCGGGGGACGGGGAGGCGCCGCAGCGCAAGCAGGCCGGCCGTGGCAAGCGACGTGGCCAGCCCCGCTCCGAGCGTGAGCGCGACCACGGCCGGCACTGACTTCGCCGACCCCACCCCGATGACGGTCCACAGCTCTGCGCGGAACGCGACCGCGACCTGGACCGCGGCGCCGCCGGCGACTGCCGACGCCTCGGCCACCCGGCGGGGCCGGGCGCGGGGCGGCCTGGCGACGAACCCCGCGACCGCGTTGCAGATCATGAAGAACGCGAAGTAACCGGTCATCTCGACGATCAGTGCCCACGCGACCAGCAGCGGGTTCGTCCATGCCTCGCCGACCGCGAGCCCGCCCGCGATCCCCGCCGCGACCAGCACGCTCAAGGCGGCGAACCCGGCTGCAGCGTGGCGCCGGAGCCAGGCCGCGGCCCGCGGGGCGACCCGGCGCAGTGCCGGCACGCGCCCGCAGACGGTGATGATGTCGTCCAGCCAGTCGTGCCGCCACCGTCCTGCCGCGCCCTGCGGCCGGCGCCCCCGCGCGAGCAGTGCCGCCTCGGCGCCGGCTAGCAGGCTGGTCACGGCCAGCCCGCCGATCAGTACCGACGTCCACGGCCCCCAGGCCGGGGCGTGCGCGCCGACGGCGACCGCGGTCCACTCGAAGGCGAGCGTGAGCCCGATGAGCGCCGTCATTATCCCGGTGGCGCGCACCACCTGCCGCGCGCGGTCCTGGCCGCCCGGCGCCCGCCAGACGAGCAGCCGCAACGTGATCACCGCGGCCAGCATCGGCACGGCGAACTGGGAGTGGGACAGGGCCACGTCATAGGGGTCGTCCTGCCAAGGGCTGACCGCCCTGACCGTCTTGTCGTGGGTCGCCAGCACCGTCAGCGCCTCGAACACGACTGCGACACCGAGACCCGCCAGCGTCACCGCCAGCGCTGACGCCTGCCCGTTGTCGTTCGCCTCTTTCATGACGGTCATAGTACACGTCGCGTAGTACATGGCAAGTAGTATCGCGAAGCGTACTATCATGGCACCGGAGACAGGAGTTCCATGCACAGCGCCGACGCCCAGATGCTCGTCCTCACCGTCCTCGCGGACGGCCCGCGGCACGGGTACGCCATCAACACCGCGATCGAAGAACTCACTGGCCGCAAACTCGGCCCTGGCAGCCTCTACGGCGCGCTATCCCGCCTGGAGGCGAGGAAGCTGGCCCGGCCCGCCGACACGGCGGGCGAAGCGGCCGACCGGCACCGCACGATGCAGATCACCGACGCGGGCCGCGCCGCGCTGCGCGCCGAACTGGAGCAGATGGCCCGCGTCAGCCAGGCCGGCCTGCGTGCGCTCGGGACCGCGCCGGCATGAGGCCCTCCGCGCTCATGGCCGCGCTCTACCCGCCTGCCGTCCGCGAACGATGGGGCGCGGAGATCAGTCGCCAGGTCTCCGAATCGGGAATCCGTTCCTGGCCCGACGCGCTCCTGGGAGCCGTGCGGCTGTGGCTGCACCCGGGCGACTGGCCCGAAACCTCAGACGGCCAGACCCGCCAGGTGCTCACCGTCACGCTATTCGCCGTCACCGCAGCCACCGCGCTGCTGGTCCGCGCCGCCGGCCAGCCCGTCCTCACCGGCAGCCTCCGCCATCCGGCCACGAGCCTGTGGCTCGCCCCGATCCTGCTCGGCGCCGCCCTTGCCGCCCCGGCTCCGCCGCTGCGATGGCGGGCGCTCCGCCGGCTGGCCACCGTAGCGGCACGCACCCTCGCCGGCCCCGCCATCGCGGTCGCCGCCATGATCGTGACGGCACACGCCGACGTCCTCCACCACCTCGACGGACACGCCCGCATCGGCGTGCTCGCCGGCTACTGGGCCGTGCTGTCATTCACCGCGCAGCGGCTGTGTACCCTTACCGCCCGGTACGCCCGGACGGCGCACCTGCCCACCACACGCCGGCTGCGCGCGTCCGCCACGCTCATCGGTGCGGGCCTGTCCCTCGCCGCGGGCCAGAGCTTCATCCCCCTCATCCGGACGGTACCCGGCGCCGGCTCCCTCACCCTGGCGCTGGCACTCAGCCTCCTCGCCGCCGCGACCATCACCGCCGCACACGACCTGCGCACCTGATCCTCACAGCTCTCGCCCCCCGCTAAGTCACGCTCTTGGCCATCGTTTCCGGCGACGCTTCGTTGCGCGTGCTGGACGTGGCTGGTCGTCTCTGAGCGGGGGAGGCCCGCGTCACCCGCGAGGCTGGCCGCGAGGGTCAGGAACTC
>JBOHCO010001690.1:0-6107 GCA_050698895.1 Streptosporangiaceae bacterium | reverse complement strand
CCCGGATCAGCGTGATCGCGCAGTCGGTCACCTCCCAGCCCGACAGGCCCTGCTCCAGCGTGGCCAGCGCGCTGTCCTCGATGGCCCGGTGGAACGCCCGCGGCAGCGCGCCGTACTCGACCTGACGGCTGAACGACACGCCCGTCCCCGGCGGGCCGGGCTCGACCCGCAGGCCGACGGTGGCGATGAAGTCGTTCGGGCCGTGCCGCTGGATCTGCTCGCAGGCCTCGCCCCGGCCCGTCGGCCGCTCGAAGTAGACCGGCCGGATGGGCTGGAACTCGGCCGTCACCCCGAAGTCCCGTTCCAGCCGGGCCGCGATGACCTCCTGCTGGACCGCGCCGTAGAGCAGCACCGAGGTGGCCCCGCCGCCCGCCGCCCTGGCCCGGATCAGCGGATCCTCGTCGGCCAGGCTGAGCAGCGCGGTGTGCAGCCGGGCGGCCTGGCCGGGCCGCGCGGTGACGATGGTCTCCAGGCTGGGCGGGGGGAACTGCGCCATCCCGCCCCGGCCGTCCGGCTCGCCCAGGCGATCACCGACCCGGACGCCGGGCAGCCCCCGGACCCGCGCGATGTTGCCCGCGGTCAGCACCCGCGCGTTCCGCGCGTCCTCGGGCGCGACGACCTCCAGGCTGGTGACCGGGCCGGTGATCCGGCTGACCCCGCCGCCCGGCTCGTGCCGGGCCAGCGTCAGCCGCTGCCGCTCCCGCACCTCGCCGGAGAACAGCCGCAGGTAAGCGATCTTCTCGCCGCCGGTCCCGCGCTCGATCGCGAACACGGTCCCGCTCGGGCCGGTGTCGCCATCGGCCCCAGCGGGACGAGGCGACACACCCGGGCTCCGGGCCAGGAACGTCCCGATCCCCTCGGTCAGCTCGGCCGAGCCCTGGCCGGTCAGCGCCGATCCGAAGAACACCGGGCGGGCCAGCGCGGCGGCGGTCTGGCCGGCCAGCCGCGTCTCCAGGTCGGCACGCGAAGGGACAGTGTCGTCGAGCAGCCGGGCGAGCAGGGCATCGTCGTGCTCGGCCAGGATCTCGGCCGCCCGACGGCGTCCGGCCGGCTGGTCCAGGGCACCAGGCTGGGTCCGGGCGGCCGGAGTGCCGAGTCCGGTCACGGTCTGCACCGGGATCGCGCCCGGCGCCAGCCGCCGCCGGATGTCGGCCACCAGGTCGTCCTGGCGGGCGCCGCGGCGGTCGATCTTGTTGACGAACAGCAGCGTCGGCAGGCGCAGCCGGGCCAGCGACTTCATCAGCACCCGGGTCTGGGCCTGGACGCCCTCCACGGCAGACAGCACCAGGATCGCCGCGTCGAGCACCACCAGGACCCGCTCGACCTCGGCGATGAAGTCCGGGTGGCCGGGCGTGTCGACCAGGTTGACCTGGAGGTCGCCGACCGCGAAGGAGGCCACGGCCGAGCGGATCGTGATGCCGCGCTGCCGCTCTAGCTCGTCGGTGTCGGTCTGGGTACTGCCGCCGTCGACGCTGCCGAGCTGGCCGATGCTGCCGTTATCGAACAGCAGCCGTTCGGTGAGGCTGGTCTTGCCCGCGTCGACGTGAGCGAGAATGCCAAGGTTCAGGGTCCGCATGAGCGCGCAAATCCTCGGAAGCAGGGATGGGCCACCTGGTGAATCCGAGGCTCCGCCGCATCTCACCCTTCCCTTCGCGCGCTGACCTGACTGGTCGCGGTCGTGACTAGTCGCGCCGACCGTACCCAAGCCGATACCGCCAGGTCCAGCGGTTTTTGACAACGCCGGATGGCTAGCTAGCGCGCGGCGCCGATCCGGTACACCCGGCGGGCGGTCCCGCCGAAGATGGCCTCCTGCTCGGCCTGGCTCAGGTCGCGGGTCAGCTTCCGGGCCGCGCCCACCACGTCGCCGTAGGCCGCCCCCAGCGAGGACACCGGCCAGTCCGACCCGAACATCAGCCGGCCGGGGCCGAAGCCTTCCAGCGCGATCTCGTAGTACGGCCGCAGGTGCTCGACCTCGGGCCCGTCCGCGTCACACTGCGCCGCACCCGCGGGCGGCGGCTCGGCGAAGAGCCCGGACAGCTTGCCCACCGTGTTCGGCAGCGCCGCGAACCGGCGGAATGCCGCCGCCCACTCCTCGCCGATCTCCGGCTTGACCTCGACGTCGCCCAGGTGATCGAGCACGAACTCCACCTCCGGGAGCCGGGCCGCGGCCTGCGCCGCGGCGGCCAGCTGCTCGGGCCGCACCACCACGTCATAGGTCAGCCCGGCCGCGCCCACCGCCACCAGCCCCCGCAGCACGTCAGCCCGGATCAGCCACTCCGGGTCGGGCTCGATCAGCACCGGGTGCCTGATCCCGGCCAGCCGCCCGGCGTCCGGCCGCCCGCCCAGCGCGGCCAGGTCGTCCGCCACGCCCGGCGCGGTCAGGTCCACCCAGCCGACCACCGCGCTGATCAGGGATCCGCTCGCGGCCAGGGCCAGCATCTCCGGCGTCTCGCCCGGCTCGGTGACGGTCTGCACGATCACGGTGGCCGTCACCCCGGCCGCGGCGGCCAGCGGCGTCAGGTCGTCCAGCCCGAAGTCGCGCCGCAGCGGTGCCAGCGCCGGATCCGTGTCCAGCCACGGCTGGGCCCGGACCGACAGATCCCACAGGTGATGGTGCGCGTCCAGCACCGGCACCATCGCCATGACCCTCCCGCCGCCCGGTTCGTCGCAGTTGCCCACAGTACGGGGCTCTGGGTATCCGATTGGTAACACTCCGGCGGCACTGTCTTTACGCGGCCGCTCGTAGTCTCGCCAGGCCGCCGCGGCGTTGGCTGAGCTGGACCCGGACAGCTCCTGGGCGGCGGGCGTTTCCGCGGAGACGCCGGCGGGTGGGCGGCGTGCTGGGCGCGCGGGCCCGGCCCGGACGCTGGCGCGGCCAGGACGCGGCCCGGCCAGGACGCGGCCCGGCCCCGCGAGCCCAGCCCCGCCGCTCGCGAGCCCAGCCCCGTCGCTCGCGAGTCCCCCGCGCCCCATGCTCACCCGCGGCCCCAGCCGCGTCTGCGCACCTGGTGATCATGGTCGTGGGTGTCCCGTTGCATACCCTCTGAGGTAAGCAACGGGACACCCACGAGGACCCGGCCCATCGACCGGCCCGCGGCGTCCTCCGCGCCGTCACCCCGGCCCCGCACACCCCCCAGGCCACATCAGCCACGATCCGCCGCGCGCTACCGCTCGCAGGCGGGCCTGGATGTACCGAAACCCCACCCCGCTGTCGGCAACGGGACATTCAGCCGCCGGTCTGGGGTGCGAGTGGCCTAGGGGATGGGTGGGGTGGGTGTGGCTTGCGCCGAGGGGTCGCGGGCGGCGGTCGGCTAGGGCGGGGCTACAGGCCGAGGTCGTCGAGTTCCTTGTGCAGGTCGGCGCGGGGGCCGGTGTAGCTGCCCGTGGGCTTGGTGTCCCTGGCCCGGCGGGTGGTGCTGCCGGTGTCCGGCGCAGGCGTCACGGCCGTGCCCGGCGCACCGGACCGCGAGCCGGACCCGGACCCCGAGCCGGATCCTGAGCCAGACCCCGAACCGGGTCCCGAGCCGCCGCCCGCGACCGTGGAAGCGCGGGCCGCGCGGCGGTCGCGCAGCAGCCAGCCGCCCACGATCCCCCCGACCAGGCCGCCGATGTGAGCCTGGTAGCCCACGCCCACGTGCGGCAGCAGCACCGTGAACTGGTAGGCGAAGCACAGCGCCATCACCACGCCGACCACCATGTCGATGACGTGCCGGTCGAAGAACCCCCGCACCATGATGTAGCCGAAGTAGCCGAATACCACCCCGCTGGCCCCGGCCCCGACCGTGCCCGAGCCCTCGAAGAACCAGGCCGCCAGCCCGCTCGTCAGCACGACCAGCCCGGTGAGCGCGACGAACTTGCCCACGCCGCGGTAGGCGGCCAGGAACCCGAAGATGAACAGCGGGCCCGAGTTGCTCTCGATGTGCGCCCAGCTGAAGTGCAGGAACGGCGCCGTGATGATGTCCGGCAGCGCGCCCAGGTCGTGCGCCCTGATCCCGTACTCGAACGTCAGCCGGTAGCCGTCGGCCCAGTTGATGATCTGGACGACCCAGAGCAGAACCAGCACGCCGACCATGATGAACAGTGCCGTGCGGGCCCCGGCCAGCACGGCGGCCGGGTCCTCGGCGCCGAGCTTCCAGGACCGGCCGATCGCCGTCCGGCGGCTGGTCGGCGCGTGGTGGCCGGCCCGGCCGCGGCGCGCCTCCGGCTCGCTCATGAGAGGTCGCTCATCGTGGTGGTATCCCGTCGCCGGTCAGGGGCCGTTTCTTCGACGCTAGCCACACCATGGTCCCACGTTAAGCCCGCGCGCCGGGTCAGGCGGTCACGTATGGCGCACGGTGATGACAGTCCGTAAGTCATTACGTCGAGTAATTATTACAGCACGCATTGCTTAAACGTGATCCGTGATGGGTTATTTGCGGTAGGCGACACAGCTTTTTCGGCCGAAACGGCCTGCCGGCGCCCGCGATTCTGGCAACGTTATGCGGCGACGCCGCTGGGCCGCGCAGCCAGGCCAGTACGCGTAGTAATGGCTGCCGGCGCTTTCGAGGCGGACGTCATGACTCGCTGCCCTGGCATCGCAGCGGTCCGCGCGTCGGGTGCCCCGCCCGTCCGCGTATCGGGCCGACGGAAGGACCGCATTGTCGGAGCACCGGAGACGGTCGCCGGACAAGCGCTCACACCGGCGCGTAGGCGTGTTCATGATCACGTCAATGGCTGCCATCCTGGCTATCACAGGCGGCGCTTACGCGGTTCTTCGCGGCCAGAGCCCGGGTAGTGACCCGGTCGCGGCCGCCGCGGCCGATCTCCCGGTCGGCACCGCCGGCAAGGCGCTCGTGCAGGCCCGCCAGCACATGATCCAGCTGGACGCCGCGGCCAAGACGATGACCATCATCGGTACCCCTAAGGTCGCGGCGCAGCCCATCGCGTCCCCGCCGCCGACCAGCTCCGCCGGGTCTGGCGGCGGCTCCGGTGGCGGCGCGCCCGTCGTGAACGCTCCGCCGCCCGACCCCGGCACGGCCCAGTCCATCGCCTACCAGCTGCTGCCCAGCTTCGGCTTCAACGCGGCTAGCCAGTTCCCCTGCGTGAACGACATCTTTACCAGGGAGAGCGGCTGGCGCTACAACGCCGAGAACGCCAGCGGCGCCTACGGCATCCCGCAGGCCTTGCCCGGCTCCAAGATGGCCAGCGCCGGGCCCGACTGGCAGACCAACCCCACCACGCAGATCAAGTGGGGCATCGGCTACATGAAGAGCATCTACGGGAGCCCGTGCCAGGCCTGGGCGTTCTGGCAGGCGCACAGCTACTACTGACCCCGCCCCGCGAGAGCAGCCCCCGATCACGAGCCGATAGCGATATTGGCCCGTGATCGGCCTTGCCTCAAAGTTACCCTTAGTTACTTTCCTTAACAGAGGGTCGATCTCGCCACTCGTTCCCGCCTGCTCTGTGATGCACGTCACACAAGAGCGCGGCCGGTCGCGCCAGCATCGTACGGAGCCTAAAGAACGAGGTAGATCACGTGTTTGGTGCGAAACTACGCATCAGACGCAGACGTGTTGTGAGATACCTCATAAGGATTTTCTGGCTGTATCCGCCAACAGGGGCGTCTCGGACCGGCATGGTGGGTGGCCGATAGCACCCAGTGAACGGGACGGTTGCCCGAGTACCCGTGAGTAACTCGGTCGCCCTGACCCGCATCCCGTCCGTTCGCTACTGCCGCATCCCCCCGAGCATCGCCGGACGGCAGCGTCCTGGGTGACAGCGAGCGCCGGTGAGCGCTTGACCCAAAGGCCCATCTTGTCTTCGTCGCACGGCAAACATTCCCGTGTCCGTTACCGTCAACCTTCCAAGCTCACGCTGACCGTCGCGTGCTCGACCGTCCTGGCCGCGGGCGCGGCCGCGGGCGGCGTGGCCCTGTGGCCCGGAGCGGCGACCGCCCAGTCGGCCGACCGCATCCAGCCCGCCCCGGCCGCCGAGGCCGGGCTCGGCCAGTCGCTGACTGACTTCGAGGCCCAGCACGCGCAGGCGCAGGCGTCGACCTCGGCCCGGCAGGCCCGGCTCGCCGCGGCCAGGACCAGGGCGGCGGCCAGGGCCCGCGCGGCCCGCCGGGC
>JBOHCO010001689.1:0-2131 GCA_050698895.1 Streptosporangiaceae bacterium | reverse complement strand
GGAACCCTGACTACCGCAGCGCGTCGATGGGCTACTGCCTTGACGATGCGGCGTGGGGTCACGGCTACGCGACGGAGGCCGGGCGCGCCTTGCTGCAGTGGGCATTTGACACGCTGGACCTGAATCGAGTCCAGGCCGAGACCGACACGCGCAACGCGGCTTCTGCCCGCGTCCTGGAAAAGCTCGGATTCGTGCGTGAAGGTACGTTGCGGGAAGACTGCGTGGTGAACGGCGAGGTGTCTGACTCGTGGGTATACGGGCTGATCAGGCGTCAATGGCAGCCGTCGTCCGGGCCAAATCCCGATCACTAGATCCTTTTCACCAGCGAGAAAGGCACGGCAGCGATGACCCATCCGCTCAGCGCCCAGCCTGAGTACCGGCGAACCGCGCTCAGCCCGGAGGAGAAGGCCCGGGGCGAGGCGAACTTCGCCCCCATGGTCGCCGAGATGCTCGTCGCTCGCGGACGGTTCAGGGTGAGCGCCGACACGCCGGACCAGGTCGAGCTGTTCCAGGCGGTCGCGCGCCGCGTGGGTGACATGCTCCACCGGCCGGTGGTCAGCTATGCCAACGGCCGCGAGATCGTGATCACCTTCGGCCAGGAGGGCGCCCCGGCGGTGGCGGCCGGGGGTCGAAGCGGCTGAGCAGGTTCCTGGCGGTCGTGGCCGCGTGCGCGGCCGCCTGCCGCGCGGCGAAGCTGGCGATGCTGGGCGGGGGACTGGCCCGGCGCCCCCGGGCGTCACCGGTGTCCTCGGTCACCGGCAGGCCGGCCGGGATGTCCACCCGGAAGTCGCCGTCGTCGGTGATGATGTCGCGCAGTTCCTGCCGCTGCACGGGCTTGGGACCTAGGTAGCAGGTCAGCCGCAGGATGATGCCCAGCTCCGCGTCGATGACCGCGACGGCGGCCGGGAACAGCAGCGGGCCTCGCCCGGTCGGCCCGGCGGCGACGCTGAGGCGGTAGCCGGGCCGGCCGTCGAGGGTGACGTGCGTCCCCCCGGCCAGCCGCAGTTCCAGCAGCCAGGACGGGTCAGCGAGGCGGGCTACGTCGCGGGGGACCGGCTTGGGCGGCCCCGTCGTGATCTTGTCAGCGTAGACCTGCCACAGGCGCTGCCCGTCGCAGGCGAGGCTTACCGGGCCGCGCCCGGGCTGGTAGGCGCGATCGATCTGATACCGGCCGGGCCCAGCCAAGCGCACAGCAGAGATCAGGTGGCTCGCGGCGGGCAGATCGCTGACGGCATCCATGAGCAAGCCCAGGCCGCCGAAGCCGGCACGCCGTGCCCCGGCCGGGACCTGCGAGGCCATGGCGGCCAAGTCCAGCCATTGGTGCTCGGTCGCGGCGAGCCGGTCCCGGCCGCCCGCGTGCAGCAGGGCGAGCAGCTCCGCGCTCGGCGCCGGCCCGGACGGCGCGCCCTCGGGGGTCAGCTCGGGCGCCGGATCGGCGTCCGGGATCGCCTCGGCCACGGTCCAGCCGTCCGGCGGATGCGGCGCGCGGCTGCTGGACGCGTAGCGGATCCAGGCGCCCAGGCCGCCCGCCGCCAGCCCGGCCGCCGTCTTAAGGGCCCACCAGCCCGGACCGTCCGCGCTGCTGACCTCGCCCATCTGGCAGGCCGGCGGCGGCGCGAACCGCGCCGGGTCAATGACCGGGTCGAAGTCCGCGCTGACCAGCTCGGTCACGTCGGACTCGCCGTCGGCGCCGGGCTCAGCGACTCGCAGCAAGATCCCAAGCTCAGCGTCGACCAGGACCTCCGCGCGCTCTGGCTCCTCCTCGTTGCTGCGGCCCGGCCGCCTGGTCATGACGACATCGATGGCCTCGCGCCCACATGCCCGGACCCGGCCGCGCACCTCCAGCCGCGAGCCGTTCAGGAGCCAGGCTGGGCACAGCAGCCGGTCCAGCGGCGGCTCGGGGCCGCCGGTCCAGGCCACCTCATCGTCAGCGCCATCGGCGTCATCGTCCTCGGACAGCTCCCAGGCACGGACGCCATCACAACCGGCCTCGTAGTCGGGGGCGCGGTACCAGTAACGCTTCCCTGGCGCGACCAGCACCGATGACCCGTCGCTGATCTCGGCGAACAGGGATAGGCGCTCCCAGTCAGCGCCGTAAAGCAGGCCAATAAGGCCAGGCTCACTAGTCATC